>CAMFHT010000189.1 GCA_945952245.1 uncultured Rhizobium sp.
TCACCAACTTCACCCTGGCCACCTCGCGGCCGCGCCTCTCGGAAGGTCGCGTGATGCGCGATGAGAACGGCTACCGGGTCATGGACACCGAATGGCACCGCATCACCTGCTTCAACGGTCTCGGCAAGACCGTCGCAGAGCACTGCGAGAAGGGCATGAAGGTCCTCGTCCACGGCCGCATCCACTACACCAAGTGGACCGACGCAACAGGCACCGACCGCTACGGCTGCGAGATCATCGCCGAGAAGGTCGACTTCCTCAGCCGCCCGAAGACGGCCGAGAACGAAAACCCCGAGCTGGTCGACCGCGACGACGAGATCCCATTCTGAGGGACGGAGTCCACCCGAAAGGGCCCGGCGGGGAACCCGTCGGGCTCCGCCAACCGCGAATGACACCAAGAGGCAAACTACGATTGCCCTTCATGCCAATCTCGTATGGAGCGGCAAAGCTTGCTCATCGCCAGGCCGGTGAGCATTCCGCTGGTCAGAAATGGGACGCCCTCGGAGAACTTCGGTTCCGCTTCACCGTCTGCGATGAAATGAAACGTGCCAGTCTCCTCGGCTTCGTTCTTTTCAAAAGACCATGTCCCAAGAAATTCACCGTCGCGGGTCACGACGGCGCCGTCCTCTGCCCCCATCAGGTTGATCGGATATCTGAGTTCCACGGTCTGCAACTGCCTCGCTTCGATCGGTTTCATTCTCCGGCGTCACCCATGGTCGAAAGTCGCTCCTTTGTTGCCAGCTGATCTCCGACCTCCGGCAATTGAACTCGGCGCGTCTGCGGAACCACGGGACCCGCGCCACGGATATGCGGCATGCGAAACACCTTCTCGGGCCTGGCCATGTGCCGCATGTAATGCCCCGCTACCCAGTGTGCACGCCGCTTTCCCGAAGTGTCTTCCGGATCCCGCTCTACTTGCGTTGCCTTCAGCTGGATCCTACCAGCTGCACCTAGCATTCGGACGGTGATCGCGCAGCCCGCCTTGCCGCGAACAGGAGAACGCCATGCAGCGAAAAGCGGAATGTTCCTGCGGAGCGCTCAGCCTGCAATGCGAGGGCGAGCCTGAATTGGTCTCGCTCTGCCATTGCCGGTCCTGCCAGAGACGTACCGGCGCGCCCTATGGCATCGCCGTTTTCTTTCCGGCCGAAAACGTCAGCGTCTCTGGCGACTACAAGTCGTTCGAGCGTCCGTCGCGGTCGGGCTTCAACGTCCGCTTCCATTTCTGCCCGACCTGCGGGGCAACCGTGTTCTGGGAACCGCTGCGAAAGCCCGGCCAGATCGCGGTCGCTTACGGTGCCTTCGCCGACCCAGACCTGCCCGTACCCAGCCAGGAAGTCTTCACCGAGCACCGCCACCCATGGGTCTCGCCGCTCTGAACGGCGCGCTCAGGCAAAGACCTCGCGCTGTTCCAGCCGCCGCAGGCCGTCGCGGTTATGCGCGGGCAGCAGGATTGTGGGCTGCATCGCGCAGAACTCCCTGATCTTGCGCAGCGTCTCCCGCGCCAGCGCCGGATCGTTCGTCACCCCATCGGTCCGCCCGGCAAGCAGGTTTTCCTGCGAATAGGTCGCATCGCCCGCAAGGAAATAGGTCATGTCATCGCCCCGCACGATGACCGAGCAATGCCCGGCAACATGCCCCGGCGTCGGCACCAGCGCGATGCGCCCGTCGCGCGTGATCGGAAAGGATTGCGAGAACGGACCAATCCCGGGGCCGTCGGTCTCGACCAGTTCGGGCTTCAGCCAGACGGGCCAGCGCTGCGGCAGGCATCCCGTCATCATCCCGCGCAGGCCCGTCGATATGGCATAGTTGGCTTTCGGCCCGATGATCCGGTTGTGCGGAAAATGATCCAGCCCACCGGTATGGTCGTGGTGGAAATGCGTCAGGACGACCGCCGACAGGTCGCGCGCCGGATCAAGCCCCATCGCCGCCAGCCTGGGCCCCACCTCTTCATTCGGGGCGACGCGTATCGAGACCTGTTTGTAGAATGGGTTCCATCCCGGCAGATAGCCCGGCACCGAATTGCGCCAGGTATCGCCCGTGTCGATCAGAAAGCGACCCTCGGGATGTTCGACCAGGAAACAGAGGATCGGCAAAGGATCGACCCAGTTCCTGTCGCGAAAGATATCGATCTTGCGGCCCACAGCGCCGCGCTGATCGCTGCCGGTCTGCTGCGCGGTCTTCATCCGGGCCTTGCCGGTTTCGATTGCCGTCACCTTGATCATAATTCTCTCCAAAAAAGAAGGAATGTTCGGTTTTTATCATGACAAAATAACCCTGTAAAGAACGAGCGTTCGTATTATAAAGGCCCATGCCAAAGATATCCGATGACAAACGAGCAGCGCGCAGGGCCCAAATTCTGGATGCCGCCTGGATCTGCTTTCAGAAGAACGGCCTGCACGCGACGACGATGGGCGACATAATCAGAACGTCCGATCTCTCCGCCGGTGCCGTCTATTCCTATTTCGCCAGCAAAGAGGATCTCGTCTTTGCGGCGGTCATGACCTCGCTTTCGGCGTTGAGAGAGCGGCTGGAACCCATCGTTCAGACCAGTCCGCTTCCCTCGCCCGAGGGCCTTGTCCGGCAGATTGCTGAAGTCATCTCCGATTTCACGGCGCGGGATGGCTACGATCTGAAGCGTATCGCGCTGCTGGGGTGGAGCGAGGCGCAGCACAATGACCGGCTGCGCATCGCCATGCAGGGCTTCTACCTGGCCTTCAGGGACCGGCTTGCCGATGTTGCTGGGGTCTGGAAACGGGAAGGCAGGCTCCCAGATTCTGCGTCCGAACGGGATGTAGCCAAGGTCATCCTGTCCCAGATCCTCGGTTTCGTCGTGCAGTCGGCCATAACGGGCGACGTGACACCCGAACAGGTCGGCAAAGGCATGGCCGATCTGATCGGAGCGGCGAGCAAGGATTGATCATGACCTCGCGGCGCATGGCACCAAAAGGTCGCCCCGCCATCTGTCTCTTGCTGCTCGGCATCCAGACCGCGGCGGCAAGCGTCCTGTTCTGGACCATATTTCCGGTCTTTCAGGCCGTGATGCTGCGGGCGGGTCAGGCGCAGCAGCTTGAGTGTTCCTTCCTCATCCTGATCGCCGCGGCCACGCTGGTTCTGCAGATCAGTTACTGGACCCGCTATTGGCAGGTTCCCCTGTGGGCCCCAGTCCGAAGCGCATTCCTGGGGCACATCCTGCTCTTTCTCAGCCGCATCAGTTTTTTCTTCGGCAGCGCGCTGTTCTCGGCAGTCTTCTTTCGCCACGTGCCGCAACTTGAAATCCTGCCGCCGCTTGAACAAAGCATAGCCAAGGCAATCGGCTTCATGGCGATCCTCTTCGCGCTGTTCTGCTATTCGCTGGAACTCGAACGTCTGGGGCGTGCCGTGGAGAGGCCGGGCGCCGGATAGACCGCGCGGGAGAGTCTTAGTATCCGGTTAACGCTGAAAACAAAACCAATTATATTCAGTGGGTTGCCATATGTTGCACGCGTGCAATTTCACGCCTCTCCCCGGCTGACCGCCAGCAAGGCCCTCAAACTCTCGATCGTATCGATCTCCGCCACCGGCTTGTCCTGCCTCCACCGCGCCATTCTAGGGAACCGCAGCGCGATCCCGCTTGGAATGTCGTCCGGGAACTGTCAGAGCAAACTGCTTGAGACGGGGCAGGGTCGACCTTGTTTCGCTCAATGTCGCATCGGCCCTCGCAGATACCTCAAGAAGAGTCCCGAGATCATCCGATTTGGCGGTGATACTCTGCGTTCGATATCCGCTCTCGCTACGGAACGGGGAGGACCTGCTGCACGAACGCGGTGTAGAAAATAGCCACTAAGCCGTCAGGTTCTGCAGGAACCGATTTGGCGCATTTTTTTTGCGGCCGAGATCCAAGGAAGGCGAATGGATCGGATGCGCTCCGCGCCCCGATCGCATCTCGACGATATCTTCGTGAAGATCAATGGCGAGACCCATTACCTTTGGCGGGCTTTGGACCACGAAGGCGAAATCCCCGGGAGCTATGTGACCGAGCGTAGGGATCGGAAGGCGGCATTGAGGTTCGTTAGGACATCCATGGAGCGCCGCGGTCAGCCCAAATTGATTGTCACGGGCAATCTGCGATCTTACTGCGCCGGCCTTGGAGATCTTGGCATGCCGATAATTGGGAAATCGGTCGCTGACTGAGTAACCGGCCGGAAAGCTCACATCTGCCCTTCGCGCGACGAGAGCAAGCCATGCTCCGCTTTCGCCGGACGCAGGGTCTGCAGAAGTTCGCCGCAGTCCACTCGTCAGTTTACGGCCACTTCCACAGGAGCGCGAGCTCTCAGGCAGGCCTAGTTTCAAAGCCAGGCGCAACGCCCCTCTTAGAGAGTGGCGTCAACTCTGCACCGCCTGACGCTGGGCGGGTTTGGACAGACAAAGACTGGTTCGTATATGTGCTGCAACACCTGCTAGGCTCCAGACCCATTGATTTCAGGCGTTTGGCATGATTCAGGCTCCGCAAGGAGACCTGATCGATGAGCAATCTTTACTGGCTGAGCGATGCCCAGATGGAACGCCTGAAGCCGTTCTTTCCCAAGAGTCATGGCAAGCCCCGCGTCGATGATCGCCGCGTTCTCAGCGGCATAATCTTCATCAACCGCAATGGGTTGCGGTGGTGTGATGCGCCGAAGGAATACGGGCCTGCCAAGACCCTCTACAACCGTTGGAAGCGTTGGAGCGACAACGGGGTCTTCGCCCGGATCCTGGTCGGCCTGGCCGCCGAGAGGGCCGAGCACAAGACGATCATGATCGATGCGACCTATCTCAAGGCACACCGCACGGCGTCGAGCCTGTGCGTGAAAAAGGGGGGCGCGCACGCCAGATCGGGCGGACAAAAGGCGGCATGAACACCAAACTGCACGCCGTTGCCGATGCCACGGGGCGGCCGATCGGGTTCATCATGTCGGCCGGCCAGGTCAGCGACTACACAGGCGCCGCGGCTCTTCTGGGCAGTCTGCCGAAGGCGGGTTGGCTGCTGGCTGACAGGGGCTACGACGCTGATTGGTTCAGAGAAGCGTTGAAAGACAGGGGGATAAAGGTCTGCATCCCCGGTCGAAAGTCCCGCAGGAAGGCCGTCAAATACGACAAGCGGCGCTACAAACGGCGCAACCGCATCGAGATCATGTTCGGCCGTCTGAAGGATTGGCGGCGCGTCGCCACCCGATACGACCGCTGCCCGGAAACCTTCTTCTCCGCGATCGCCCTCGCAGCAACCGTCTTGTTCTGGCTCTGAAACTCAATGAAGTCTGGAGCCTAGCCGAACACGGGTAACAAGCGTGTCGGGAAGCGGCTTCCCTGCCTTTTCAGCGCGGCGCCGCTCAGGGCGACTGATCGCCTGCACGTCCTCGGTTTCGATCATGCCTTTGTATTTCAGCATCGAACACATCGTGGCCACGACCGCCACGAAGTGGCTGCAGACCTCTCTTTCGCTTTTAAGGGCCGCCTCACCATCTGGGTGCTTTGGTCCCAACAGTGCCGCTTCATAGGTCGGGGTAAAGATCAATTCGCCTTTCAGGCCTGAGGATTTCAGAACCAGGAGACTAGGGACGATCCCGTTGGCGGTAAGGATCATGCGCTGCGTGTACATGCAGTCATCCACTACCGTCGTCAGGGCAACATAGGAGCCTTCACCGGTCGGGTCTGGGCACTCGACAAGGAGTGCCCGAAACGGGAACTGGGCCTCCCGGTAGATCTCCTCGCGGCCAGCAGGCTTCGTCCCGTAGGCAAGGTCGGTCAACATTTGCACCGTTTCCTGGTCGATCCTATAGTGCTGCGCATAAGACAAGACATGCAGCTGCCGGTCGCGAAACTCCAGCATGCGATCCATCAGTTCCGGGGAAATCCCGCCCCTGAAGGGGCCGTTCGTATCCAGGAAGCTCTGCGGGTAGCTTTCAAAGAACTTGGTCAATGTGTCGATCATCAATTTGCCTTCGTGAAGCCGCCCGTTTTCTTCGAACTGGGTATTCACATTAAAGGGTGCAAGCCCCGGCCATGCTTCATGCGTCTGCCGGTTTGTGGCCCAGACGAAGATCGTACGGCCACTTGTCCGGCCAGGATCGAGAGTTCGAGTTGGGCTGGTTTTCCGATGACGGGTTGAGGGTCCGGGAGAGTGGCTTCCGGCGCCCGTCGCGGAGGGTGACGCATGGGCGTTCAGGAAGTTCTGGAACCGGTTCGGGCGGGCAAAGGGGGCTGGAAGGTCGATGTCGGCCGAGGTGAGCGGAACGGGCGGGTTTCGTCCGAATGGTTCAATCGACCGGATGACGAGCGGTATCTCTCGCTCGACGATCTTTGGGCCAATGTGAAGGGTCGGTCCGAGCGCAGCCGCAGCCGCGTGGTGCAAACGGCCGACATCCGCGTCGAGGCCTCGCGCGACAATGCCGAGCGCATGCAGCTGATCCTGCCGAAGGCGGAAGCGCCGGTCGCGCCGACGCATTGGGCGTTTGGCCAGCTTGCCAGCATCGTGGGCGCTCCGGCCTCCTACCTGCGGCAGTTGCCGGCGCCGCTGGCTGGGATCAACCTGCAATACGGTCTGAGCAACCACCGGGCCGAGCAGGTGAAGACCTATGAAACTGAGGATGGCCGTACCGAACTGCGCGCCGTGACCGGCCCGGACTATGGCCGCATCCATGACCACGAGCTCGTGGAGGCCGTGCAGCGTATCGCGGGCAATGGCACGGGCGACACCAGGTGGAAAGTGCCGGGCGTGCTCGACTGGTCGACCGGGGTCTACAATCCCGATGTCGAGATCAGCCGCGATACGACGACGCTCTATGCCTCGGACCGGGACGTCTTCCTGTTTCTGGTCGATGATCACAACCCAATTGAGGCGGGGCGGCTGGCCGATGGCTCGCCGGATCTCTACTTCCGGGGATTTTACTGCTGGAACTCCGAGGTCGGCGCGAAAACACTTGGAATCGCCAGCTTTTATCTCCGTGCCGTGTGTCAAAACAGAAATCTGTGGGGCGTCGAAGATTTCCAGGAGATCACCATCCGCCATTCGAAATATGCCGCTTCGCGCTTTGCCCATGAGGCGGCCCCTGCGCTGACACGCTTCGCCAATTC
This sequence comes from uncultured Rhizobium sp., assembly GCA_945952245.1. Taxonomy (GTDB): domain Bacteria; phylum Pseudomonadota; class Alphaproteobacteria; order Rhizobiales; family Rhizobiaceae; genus Gellertiella. Next base: position 7,090 of record CAMFHT010000189.1, read on the forward strand.
TTCGCCCATGGGTTTCGTGAACGGCATCAGGGCCGCGCGGCAACAGATCGTGGCGCGGACGGATGAGGAGCGCGACGACTTCCTCAGGAAGCGCGGCTTCTCCAAGATTGAGGCGACCAAGATCATCGAGAAGGTGCTGATCGAAGAGCATCGCCCTCCCGAGAGCATCTTCGACTTTGTCCAGGGCATCACCCGGCTGGCCCGCGACAAGACCCAGCAGGATGCGCGCCTCGACATGGAGGGGCGTGCCAAGAAGCTTCTCGACCGGGTTGGATGACCCCTGGCGGGGCAACCCGCTCCGCCCATGCGCGCAACCAAGTCGGCTTTTTCGAGCGATGGATCACCACGGTGGCAGCTTGATACAGTGCGGTCCGCATATCCAGATCGCCAGCTTTGGTGACACCGCCGATGATATCCGTCTCTCCGGATTGGTAGCGACGAGGTGTCAATCCAATTGATGGGCCAACATCTTTCGACCGCCGAAACCTGCCGGGGTCATCGATGGTTGAGCGGACGGTCAATGCGACGACCGGACCAATTCCGGGCATCGTCATCATCAAGCGACAAACTGGATCCTCGCGGGTGATGTCTCGTGCCAGGCGTTCAAGGCGCACAAGCTCGCTGCGCAACGCAGCTCGAGCCCTGAGCATCGGTTCGATTGAAAGCTGGATGAGCTTGTTGCCATCGGTCAATTCGCGAACACGGTCTTCAAAGCTGACTTTGCCAATCCGACCAAGTCGAAGTCCGAAATTGCGCAGCATGCCCCGAATAGACATCTCGATGTTGATAGCGGCGTCTTGCGCGGATC
>CAMFHT010000190.1 GCA_945952245.1 uncultured Rhizobium sp.
TCATAGTTCCATGCTCCTGAGCCTGAGGGAGTTGCCGATGACGCTGACGGACGACAGCGCCATGGCGGCCGCCGCAATGATGGGCGAAAGGAGTAGGCCGAAGGTCGGGTAGAGCGCACCTGCGGCAATCGGAACGCCCGCCGCATTGTAGATGAAGGCGAAGAACAGGTTCTGCCGGATGTTCGCCATGGTGGCGCGGCTGAGCTGCCTTGCCCTGACGATCCCTTCGAGGTCGCCTTTCAGAAGGGTAACGCCCGCACTTTCGATGGCGACGTCAGTCCCCGTGCCCATGGCGATGCCGACGTCGGCCGCCGCGAGCGCTGGCGCGTCGTTTACCCCGTCGCCCGCCATCGCGACGATCTTGCCTTCGCTGCGGAGCCTTGCGACGATCTTGCTCTTGTCCTCGGGGAGAACCTCCGCCTCCACCTCCTGGATGCCAAGACGGCTGGCGACGGCCTGCGCCGTCGTCCTGTTGTCGCCGGTCAGCATCACGACGCGCACGCCTTCCTCTACCAGCGCCTTCACGGCCTTGGGCGTCGTTGCCTTGACGGGGTCGGCAATCGCGAACAGTCCGGCAACCTCGCCGTCGCTCGCCATGAAGATCACCGTCGCGCCTTCGCCGCGAAGCTCCTCCGCCTTTGCGGTCAGGGCCTTAACGTCAATGCCGCTCTCGCCCATGATGCGGTGGCTTCCGAGGATCAGCCGCCTGCCTTCGACCGTGCCCGTCACGCCCTTGCCGACCGGGCTGTCGAAGTCTTGCGCCGTGCCGAGCGGAATGTTCCGCTCGTTGGCGGCATTGACGACGGCGAGCGCCAGAGGATGCTCGCTGGAGCGTTCGAGCGTCGCCGCGAGCCGGAGCAGGTCCGCTTCGGCAAGGCCCTCGCGGGGAACGATGGCCGTAACCTTCGGGCGGCCCTCGGTGAGTGTTCCTGTCTTGTCGACGATCAGCGTGTCGACCTTCTCGAAGCGCTCCAGGGCCTCGGCGTTCTTGATCAGGACGCCGAGCCTCGCGCCGCGTCCGACGCCCACCATGATGGACATCGGCGTGGCAAGGCCGAGAGCGCAGGGGCAGGCGATGATGAGAACGGCGACCGCCGCGACAAGACCATGCGCGAAACGGGGCTCAGGGCCCATGATCATCCACACCGCGAACGCGATGATCGCAACGCCGATGACGACCGGCACGAACCAGCCCGACACCTCGTCGGCGAGGCGCTGGATCGGGGCCCGAGAGCGCTGCGCGTCCGCCACCATCCTGACGATCTGCGAAAGCATGGTGTCGCGACCGACCTTGGCCGCTTCCATGACGAAGCCGCCGGTCTGGTTCATGGTGCCGCCGATCAGCTTCGAGCCGACCTCTTTGGTGACCGGCATGGACTCACCCGTGATCATGGATTCGTCTACGGAGCTTCGACCTTCGAGAAGGACGCCGTCGACAGGAACCTGCTCGCCCGGACGCACGCGGAGCCTGTCGCCCACGCTGACGACGTCGAGGCCGACGTCCTCGTCGGTTCCGTCTTCCCTGATGCGGCGGGCGGTCTTCGGCGCGAGATCGAGGAGGGCGCGGATCGCGCCGCCCGTCTGCTCGCGGGCCCTCAGTTCCAGCACCTGGCCGAGAAGGACGAGCACGGTGATGACGGCCGCCGCCTCGAAATAGACGGCGACGGTGCCATCGGCGGTGCGGAGCGTCTCCGGGAAGAGGCCCGGTAGAAGCGTAGCCACCATGCTGTAGGCCCAGGCGACGCCCGTGCCCATGGCGATCAGCGTGAACATGTTGAGGTGTCGGCTGAGGATGGATTTCCAGCCGCGCTCGAAGAACGGCCATCCGGCCCAGAGCACGACGGGCGTCGCGAGCACCATCTGCACCCAGTTCGACGTCTTGGGAGAGACGAGCATGTGAAGGTCGAAGAGGTGCCCGCCCATCTCCAGGAACAGGACGGGGATCGACAGCGCGAGGCCGATCCAGAAACGGCGGGTCATGTCCGTGAGTTCCGCGCTCGGGCCTTCCTGAATGAGGGGCGTCTCCGGTTCCAGCGCCATGCCGCAGATCGGGCAGTTGCCCGGCCCCGGCTGCCTTATCTGCGGATGCATGGGGCAGGTGTAGATAACCCCTTCGGCGCTCGCAGGCGTCGGTGGCGCCTGCTTCATTGCTCCGTCCCCCGCGTGGTCGTGCGCATGGTGCTCATGATGTCTGCTGTGGTCACTACGTGGATGGGCGCTGTGGTCGTGGTGCTGATGCTTTTCGTGTTCGTTCGCCATGACGCTCTCCCTATCAGGTCAGGTCTTCGTAGGTGACGAAGGTCATCATCCCGGAGGCCATATGGTACAGGTGATGGCAGTGGAGAGGCCAGTGACCAGGATTGTCGGCGTCGAAGTCTATGGTCAGCGCCGCCATGGGAGGCATGAGCACCGTATCCCGAACCGCTCCGGACATCCGCGCTCCGTTGATGGCAATGACCTGGAAGTGATGGCCGTGCAGATGAACCGGGTGAGCCATCATCGACATGTTCATCAGATCAAGTCGCACTCGCTCGCCTTTCCTCGCGACAATCGGCCGATCTGTCTGGATGCCCCAGGTGTAGGAAGCCATGTCGCCACCAAGCATTGCTGAGTATTTCCGGTCCGGCTCTTTTTTCTGAAGTTGCGACGCTGCGCGAAGCCGCTGCTCAAGCGAGAGATCGAGGATCGGGCCCGCTTCGAGGCCGCTCGCCGAAATCTTGCCGATCTCCGCACCCGTCGTCGCAAGGATGATCCCGGTACGCTCGGCCGCTCCTTCCCGAAGCGCAAGAACGGGATACGCGCCCCGACCGGCAGGCAGTTGCAGCCTGATATCTAACCGTTGGCCCATGCTGATCGGGAAGCGGTTTCCGCTGATGGCAACGACGGGCCTCCCGTCCACCGCGATGAGGTCCCCGGTGATCGGACCGGTATCTATTGTGAAGCCCGTAGCCGTCGCCCCGTTGATGATGCGAAGTCGCACGCGGCCGCCTTTCTCGACGGTGACGACTTCCGGATCGTTGAGCGTGCGGTCGTTGGAGAGGTATGCGTCGTATTCGATGTCGTTGACGTCCATCCCCATGTTCATCCCGGACATCGGCATGTCCATGCCGGAGCCGCCGGACAACATCTGGTGCATGGCCTGCATGCCGGGCATCGAGCCCATCATCTTCGAATGGTCCATGCCCATGCCCGGCGCCATGCCGCCCTTCTTCAGTCCTTCAAGCAGTTCCTCCGGGGACTTGAAGGAGAAGTCGTGGAGCATGATCACCACCTCCTGCTCGTCGGCGGCCCTGTCCTCGGCGGTGCGGACGATGAGCGGCGCGGCGAGGAGGTTCTGTTCCTGAAGCGTGTGCGCGTGCATCCACTGCGTTCCGCCTTCTCCCGCAGGCAGGCTGTATGCCCGTGTCTCGCCGGGCTTCAGCAGGGCCGCGGGATTGTCCGGAACGCCGTCCATCTTCCAGGGCGGGGTCAGGCCGTGCCAGTGGATCAGCGTGCTGTCCGTCGTCTCGTTCGCCAGCTGAAGATCGATGGTCGAGCCTGCATCGGCGACGAGACCCGGCTTGCCGGATGGGTCGGTCAGTCCGAAGACGCTGGCGGACCTGCCGTTGACGTCGAGGGTTCTCTTCGTGACCGAGAGCCGTTTGGAAGGGGTGGCGGCGTTCGCGGGGCGGACTCCGGATAGAGCGGAGATAGCGGTTGCACCCATGGCAACCGACATGAGGAATTGACGGCGGTTCATTGCATGCCTCTTGATCTGTTGTCGGACGATGCCGACGCGGTGATGACGGTGCCGCCGGAGCGGCGATCTTGCATCAGACAGATTTGCGAGGTGGGCCGAGGTCGGGCGAGGGTACCCGGCCGGTCATGTCGTTCACGGCCGACAAGACGGGAGTGGATTCGTCGGGTACCGAGATGGAGGAAATGCCGATCTCGGGCAGCACCGTCAGGCACACGCCGCACGTGACCGTGCAGCACGTCGAACCCCGATGGTCGTGTACCGTTTTCGAGGGGTGTTGATGATGCATCGAGACTTCGACTGCCGTTCCATGACCGATGTCGCATCTGACTGGCATGGCATGGCCGGCGGAGGTGCCGACGAGCAGGATGAGCGCCACGAATGCCGCGACCAGTCCTCCCATAATCGTGCGTCTCTCGTTCGCCATGGAATACTCCGTCCATCTCTGCTCAGCTTAGGCCGTCACTCGCGGTTCGCTTTGATTTCGGTCAAGCGCGTCCTGCCATTTCCTAATTTCTGTTGAGACAGTCGACGTTCCAGCAGCTGGAAGGTCAAGCGCCGAATGCATTTCCGCCATGATGGGCGTTAACTTCAAGATTCGCGAGGAGAGGGGAGCGCAGATGGACTTACGGGCGAGCTTCGCACTAATTGTATTTGCCGTTGGCTGCCCGGCCGCCGTCGCGGCAACCGTGCCGGACATTGTGCGTTCGAGGCAGAGCGACATGAAGGAGATTGCCACATCCACGAAGGTGATGGCCGACATGTTCAAAGAACCCGACACCTATGCCTCGGGCAGCTTCGGGACGGCTGCTGAAGAAATCATCGCGAGGTCCGGAAGCCACCTGACCGCGAATTTTTCGGAGCTTGCGGCCGCGCCCGGCTCGAAGGCGACGGACGCCATCCGTGACGAGCGGGCGCGTTTCGCGGCGTTGGCCGAGAACCTGAAGACCTATGCGACAGCCCTGGCGGCTGCCGCCCATGACCACCCCGATTCCATGACCGAGGACATGAGGATGAAGGCGAACGAGCCCATGGAGGGCGGACTGCTCGGCATCGCACCGCGCCCGTCGCAGAAGATGTCCGCCGAGCACGCCTTCCACCTCATGCTTCAGACCTGCGCCTCCTGTCACGCGAGGTTCAGGCAGCGCGACTGAAACGAGGAAGCGCGGCACGACCCTAGCCGTAGTCGACGTCAAGCATCTCGAAGCGGCCGATGCCGCTCCTCATGCCGTCGAGACAGTTGGACTGGATCAGGAACTTGCCCTTCAGCAGCCTTTGCGGAACGCTGAAGCCGCCGGAGAGGGCGACCGCGTCGTTCCAGCCCGGATAGAGAAAGGCGCGGCGGCCGGCTGCATGGCAGAGGCGGTCGGTCATGGCTCCTGTCGCGTTCCGGGCGGCCGCCTGCCTGCCGAACGTCGCGCAGATCAGGAGGAGCGGAACCGAACGGATGACGCGGGGGGAGGCGATGACGGCGACCTCGCCGTCCGTGGCGCAGAGATAGCTGAACACCGGGGAGCCGAGGCGGCTTCTCAGCTGCTCGTAGGAGAGTTCTACTCCGCCTACCGTGCGGTCGGCGCATCGGATGCAGGCTTCCGCGATCTGTGCGACGTCCGTGTGGACGACGACGTCGCCTGATCCGGAGCGGAAGGGAGAGGCGAAGCCGAAACGGGCAGGGAGCTGCGTCACCTCCTCCATGTCGAAGAACTTCCGGTTCAGTATGGAGGCGCCTTCATTGGCATAGGCGAACATCAATCCCACGCCCTCGGCGGCAATGACCTTCTTCATTTCCCGGTAGAGGCTGCTTGCGACCTTGAAACCCCGGTACTGCGGGGACACGAAGAGATCCGCCAGCTCGGCGGCATCGTGCACCTTTCCGGCCACGACGAATGTCTTGAAGAAGCAGGCCAGCTGGCCGATCTTGAATCCGTCCGCGAAGGCGCTGACCACGGTCACCCGGTCGTATCCCTCTCCGTAGGTCCACGAGAACCGTTCGGCCGAGAGCTCCGGACCGTGTTTCCGGAAGGCCTCGCGCGCCAGGGCGGAGGTCAGGGTGGCGTCGAATTCGTCGGCCGTTTCAACGCGTATGTCGATGTCCATTGCCGCTGCCCTCGTCGCCGGCTCCCATGCCGGACGTCCGCCGCGGCACAGGGCCGCGGGACGCTGGCGGAAACTATCTTCCGCAGAGCCTTCGGTTTCATTAACATCCCCGCTGAAGAAGCCGCGGTCCGTACTCGCGCCGTGGCCCGCATGCTCGCAGAGGATCAGGAAATGAAAAGACGGCAGTTCATGGCTTCGGCCTGCGTTCTCGCGATGGCGTCCGCCATGCCCGCCCGCGCTTCGCAGCGCAAGATGACGGTATACAAGGATCCGAACTGCGGCTGCTGCGGGGCCTGGGCCGAAGCGATGAAGAATGCAGGCTTCGCGGTGGAGGTCCGCGCCGCCGACGATCTCGCCGCGATCAAGCGTCAGTTCGGCGTGCCGTCCGAGATGGAGGGCTGCCATACGGCCGTCGTCGACGGCTATTTCCTAGAGGGCCACGCGCCCCTCGATGCAGTGGAGCGTCTGCTTCGCGAGCGCCCCGACATCGCGGGTCTCGCCGTGCCTGGAATGCCCGACGGTTCGCTTGGCATGGGGAACGATCCTTCAGTCGCCTCCTACGACGTCTGGAGCGTCGGAAGGGATGGAAGGACGTCGCTATTTGCAAGTGTCAGGCCGAACAAGGCGTGATCTCGCATGTGGCGGAGGAAACCGACAGACAAGCGCAGGCCCGGCTGGCGCGTGTCCGCACTTCTACTTGCAGCAGCCGGAATCTCGGTCTGTGCGATCGGCATCTATTTCATCGCGCTCAGACCGCCTCTGCTTCCTGAAGACGTCCGATACGCCGGACTGTCGCAGGAGGCGCTCCAGATGCTCGGACCTGCCTTCCCCACGTGGCTGTTACGGGTCTTCACCGTCCTTGGAGGCTTCGCCCTGAGTACGGGCCTCCTGACAGTTTTCCTTGCGGCCACGGCCTTCAGACAGAGGCAGCCATTGGCATTCGTGGCGGCCGCCGCGGCCGGGGTGTCCTCCGTGGGACTGATGGCAACGATCAACTTCGTGATCGGGTCCGATTACAAGTGGCTCCTGGCAGCCGTGGCGGTCGTCTGGCTCGCGAGCCTCGTGGCTTTTGTCTACGAGGCTCGCTAACTGGAGGTCTCAAACTTTGGTATCCGCTTTAGCTGGCCGGGCTCCCCCACCTTTTCCCCTCGCTGTAAAAACCTTGACCGAGGGTACTTGACGCCCTTGTTTTCGTTCTCTACTTGTTCTCGCCATGGAACGCACTCTCCGCCCCACGAACCGAATACGTTGAGCCGCCTCGGGTTTATCCCGATGTCGCTCCTCCCGTATCATGAGTTCGAGGGATGCCATGAAGAGTATCTCGCATAGCTACCGCTCCGGGAGTGCCCCGCAGCGAAGCCCAGTTCCACAAGCTCTACCGAGATTTCGCAAATCAACTCGTCCGTTAGTGTTCAGATCATCTGCCGCGCGCGATTTCGCCTTCCTTCTGGAGGCGGATTCGTTCGTGATCGAATGGTCCTGTTCAGCAGTCGTTCTCGTCAGTGGAACTGAAACGCATCAGCCGGACTTCCTTGTGATCACCCGGAACGGTGAATCCTGTCTTGTCTCGGTGAGCCTTCGGCCGGCCCCCTTGGCTCCATGGGTTTCTGTCGAAGCCGCAAAGCTTGGACATCTTCATAGATGCGAAGTCCACGCCGAGTTTGCCGAAGGCTACCGCCTCCGGAACGCACGGGACCTCCTCCGCTACTCTTCCCACCAGTGTTCTCTCGGCGACCGCGTACGGCTTCTCGCGGCACTCGAGGAATTGGGATCGCTGACGGTCGCGGAATGCCTTCCTGCCTTCCAGGAAGGTCGGGCGGTCGCAGGACTTGCATCCCTCATCCTCAGCGGGCTGCTCGAGGTCGACATGGACGCGGACCTTATCGGCCCGGAGACGCAGGTTCGCAGGATACGTGACCGGAACTGACCGTAGCTCCGTCACGTCAACCTGGAATCCTACAAATGAGCACCATCAGCAGAGACCGGTTCGGCTTCGCCTTCCCGGAATACCTCGCCTACTGCGGCGTTTCCTTGGCTCTACGCCCGTTCAGGC
>CAMFHT010000191.1 GCA_945952245.1 uncultured Rhizobium sp.
TACCGTCTCGGCGGACGACGACCACGACTGGCACACCGAGGTTACGCTGGAGATCGGCCCACACCCCGCCCTTTCGGAAACGCAGGCCAAGATTATTGCGCTGGACTATGGCATGCGGGGCGGCAAGGCAAAGATCAAGGTCCGGCGTGCGCTGCTCTACTATGCGCTCCGGCGTCTGGGGCTTGATACCGACCCCAGCGCGCGGAAGCCGCAGGATCAGCAGATCGTGCTGTTGAACAGGGAGGCCATCGATGCAGATCATCGATAACACCTCTCATCTTCTCGGGGATGACCTGAAGGCCACGATCGGCCGCGGGGCGCGCTTGAGGATTGCGGCCTCCTGCTTCTCGATCTATGCGTTTGAAAGTCTCAAGGCCGAGCTCTCGAAGGTCGAGAGCCTGCAATTCGTCTTCACCGCCCCAACCTTCATTCCCACCGAGGTGACCGACCGCCTTCGCAAGGAGCGGCGCGAGTTCTTTATCCCCAAGGCACGCCGGGAAAGCGGCCTCTACGGGACGGAGTTCGAGATCCAGCTTCGCAACAAGCTCACACAACGCGCCGTTGCGCGCGAGTGCGCCGAGTGGATCCAAAAAAAGGCCAGGTTTCGGTCCAATGCGACCAAGGCGCCGATGCAGCAATTTATGCACGCAACCGGCGCGAATGGTGAAGTGGCTTATATGCCGATCAGCGGATTTACGGCCGTCGATCTCGGCTATCAGAAGGGTGATGCCGTCTCGAATTTCGTCACGCGTTTCGACGACCCGGCACATGCCACGATGTACCTTCAGTTGTTCGATCAGATCTGGTCGGACCCAGAAAAGGTGAAGGATGTCACGGCCGCGATCTGCGAGCATATCGAGTCCGTCTATCAGGAAAATTCCCCTGAGCGCATCTATTTCATGATGCTCTACAACATCTTCCACGACTTCCTGAATGAGGTCGACGAGGATGTCCTGCCCAACGATCTGACCGGCTACCAGGACAGTTTGGTCTGGAACAAGCTCTTCAACTACCAGAAGGACGCGGCGACCGGCATCATCAACAAGCTGGAGACCTACAACGGCTGCATCCTCGCCGATTCGGTCGGCCTCGGGAAAACATTCACCGCACTGGCGGTAATCAAATATTACGAGCTGCGAAACCGGTCCGTTCTGGTTCTCTGCCCGAAGAAGCTCGCGGACAACTGGCGGAACTACAACACCAACCTGACCACCAACATCTTCGCGAAGGATCGTTTCAATTACGACGTCCTGGCCCACACGGACCTGTCCCGGACCTCAGGCGAGTCATTCGGCATCCCCTTGAACCGGGTGAATTGGGGAAATTACGACCTTATCGTGATCGACGAGTCCCACAACTTCCGCAACAACGACGTCTACAAGGATCGGGAGACGCGTTATCAGAAGCTCATGAACAAGGTCATCCGCGCTGGCGTGAAGACCAAGGTTCTGATGCTTTCCGCAACCCCGGTGAACAACCGTTTCACCGATTTGCGCAATCAACTGGCGCTCGCCTACGAGGGGCAGTCCGAGGCGCTCAGCAAGAACCTGAAGACCCATGCCAGCATCGAGGAAACCTTCCGCCGTGCCCAGAAGACCTTCAACGAATGGTCTTCCCTGCCGCCGGAGGAGAGGACGGCGGCGTCAATCTTGAAGGCGCTGGATTTCGACTTCTTCGAATTGCTGGACGCCGTGACCATTGCACGATCCCGCAAGCACATCGAAACCTTCTACGACACCAGGGACATCGGCAAATTTCCCCAGCGGCGCAAACCGCTTTCGTTCCACCGCCCGATCACCGAGCGGTCGGACGTCATGGGGTTCAACGACATTTTCACGCAGCTTTCGGTGCTGAAGCTCGCCGTCTATGCGCCGATCAGCTACATCCTGCCGAGCCGCCGGCGAAAATACGAAGAAGCCTACGACACGCGGGTCGAGGGCGGACGCGGCAAGCTGCGCCAGGCCGATCGTGAGCGCAGCCTGCAGGCGCTCATGACGACCAACCTGCTGAAGCGCCTCGAAAGCTCGGTCGCGGCCTTCCGCCTGACGTTACGTTCGCTCGAAAACAACATCTCGCGCACCCTCGACGCAATATCTGAATTCGAGAGGACCGGGCGCGGCGCCGACGTCAGCGATCACCTTGCGGAGATCAGCGATTTCGACCCCGAGGATGATGACCTGGGCGGTCTCGACGAATTCACCGTCGGCAAGAAGGTCCAGATCAGCCTCGGCGACATGGATCTGCCATCCTGGAAGCATGATCTGGCGGCCGATCTTGCATTGATCGACAGCCTGGTCGCGTCGATGGACATGGTGAAGCCCGCGGACGACGCCAAGCTCCAGCACCTGCTTTCTCTCCTGAAGCAGAAAATCGGCGAGCCGCTCAACCCCGGCAATCGAAAGGTCATCGTCTTCACGGCCTTCGCCGACACGGCCAATTACCTCTTCGAGAACCTGGCGCCGGTCGCCAAGAACCTCGGCCTCCATGTCGGCCAAGTGACCGGCTCGGGTGCGCCGAAAACCACGCTTGGCAAATCCTATGATTTCCAGAGTGTGCTGACCCTGTTCTCGCCCCGCTCGAAGGAAAAGGCCGTCGTCCTGCCCGATGAGCCGGGCGAGCTCGACGTTCTCATCGGCACCGACTGCATCTCGGAGGGGCAGAACCTTCAGGACTGCGATTTCCTGATCAACTATGACATCCACTGGAACCCGGTCCGCATCATCCAGCGTTTCGGCCGGATCGACCGCATCGGCTCGCCCAACAGCCAGATCCAGCTGGTCAACTACTGGCCCGACATCTCGCTCGACGAATACATCAACCTCAAGGAGCGCGTCGAAAACCGCATGGTGATCGCCGACGTCACCGCCACCGGCGACGACAATGTGCTCACCGCCAAGTCCAGCGACATCGCCTACCGCAAGGAGCAGCTCAAGCGGATGCAGGAGGAGGTGATCGAGCTGGAGGATGTGAAGGCCGGCATTTCCATCACCGACCTTGGCCTGAACGACTTCCGCATGGACCTGCTGGGCTACGTCAAGGAGCATGGGCCGCTCGACAATCTGCCCTTCGGCCTGCACGCCGTCGCCCCCGCGCAGCCGGAACTGGGCCTGCATCCCGGCGTCATCTTCGCGCTGAAGAACATCGACAGCAGCGTGAACATCAACCAGCAGAACCGGCTGCACCCGTTCTACCTCGTCTATATAGGCGACGACGGCCAGATCGTGGCCGACCATACCGAGGTCAAGCGCCTGCTCGACCTGATCCGCACCAGTTGCAAGGGCCGGACGGAACCGCTCCGCGACGTTTGCCGGATCTTCAATGAACGGACCGAGGATGGCCGCCGGATGGGCCGCTATTCCGACCTGCTCTCCAGCGCGATCCGCTCGATGATCGAGGTGAAGGAAGAAAAGGACATCGACAGCCTGTTCAGCGGCGGGCGCACCACGGCGCTGACCCACACCATCAAGGGGCTGGACGATTTCGAGTTGATCGCCTTTCTGGTCATCGAAGGCTGCGATCCATGAACGCCTCCGGGACGCTTTACGACTGGCCCCGCGCCGCGGCCTTTGGCCGTGTGATCCCCAAGAACCGGATCTACGACCATGCCGGCGCGAACGCTGCGCTGAAGGATCTGTTCGTGCGAGAGGTGGACCAGATCCACTGGTCGCACAAGCTGGCGCCCGAGACGATCAATCTGGCGCCGACGAAACAGGTGGCCGAGATTCAGGTGTTCCGCCTGCGCCAGCGGGGGGCGGCGCTGGCGTGGGACGTGTTGCGCGCCATTGACCGGGCCATCCCCTTTCCGCTGATTTTTGAGCTGGCGCATGGCGGCAAGGTCAGGCTCGCCGCCGCCTACAAGCGCCCCAGCGAATCCGACAGCACGAAATGGGTGCTGGGCGATTACTTCGCGGGCGATTGGTTGCCGGAGGACGCAGCCCGCACGGCTTTGCCGGTGGCGCTGAACATGGGGGCGCTTTATGAGCGGCTGCTTGAGCCCTTGGTGGCGGCGCAGACGGCCAGGCTGATCCCCGGCCCAGTAACAGGATTTGGCGAGGCGCCGCAGGTGCCCTTTACCCCCGCCCGCCCGGGGGAGGCGGTTTCGCTTGCGGCGCGCATCGCGCAGGCAGAGGCGATCAAGGCGCAGACGCGTGAGGTCGAGCGGATCAAGGCGCGGCTGGGACGCGAGAAGCAATTTAACAAGCGCGTGGCAATCAATGCCGAGCTGCGCGCGGCTAAACAGGAACTGGAGCGGCTGACGGGGGCACACCCCCGCGCCGCCGTGACGGACGATTGAGAGGAAGAGCATGGACAAGCTGAAGATGCACAGCCCCGACCTGAGCCAGGACAACATCGCGAAGATCCGCGCGCTGTTCCCCGGCTGCGTGACCGAGGCGCAGGACGAGGCGACGGGGGCGGTGCGTCTGGCGGTGGATTTCGATCAGCTGCGTCAGGAATTGAGCGACCATATCGTGGAAGGTCCGCAGGAGCGGTATCGGCTGGATTGGCCGGGGAAGCGGGAGGCGTTGGCGTTGGCGAATGCGCCAATTGCCAAGACGTTGCGTCCCAGCCGCGGTGAAAGCGTTTACTCTGACGCTACGCAAAACTTGTTCATTGAAGGAGACAATCTCGAGGCTCTGAAACTTCTCCAAGAGAATTATCTCGGCAAGATCAAGGTGATTTACATCGACCCGCCCTACAACACGGGGAACGATTTCATATACAATGATGACTTCGCCGCAAGCTCGGCCGATTTCCTCGCTCGCTCGAACCAGAAAGACGATCAAGGCAACCGCCTGATAGCGAATACCTCTGCGAATGGTCGGTTCCATTCGGACTGGCTGTCGATGATGTACCCGCGACTAAAGTTGGCGAGAAATCTACTGAGGGAAGATGGCGTCATTTTCATTAGTATTGATGACAACGAAGAGCACAATGTTCGAAAGCTTTGCGACGAAATATTTGGAGCCGAGAACCTAATTGGGCCGATGATACAAAATAAGCTAAACTCCAAGAACGACGCTGTGAACGTGCAAAGAAATCACGAATATATCGTCTGCTACAGAAAGAGCACCCGCTATATATCTTCCACCAAGATCGAAGCGTCTTTGGAGAGGCGATACGTCGACGAAACGGAAGTGTTCCGCGATGGAGATGAATACTTCATCCTCAATGATCCAATTACGACGAGGGGTGATGGGGGGACGCTTAACAAGCGAAAAAACTTGGGATACACGGTGTATTACAATCCAGAGACTTCCGATTTTATTGGAGTTAAGGATTATGACGTTGAGCTAGCACAGACATCAAACGATGAGACCAAAGTATATTCCGACAACCAAGAGCTTATTGCAGCCGGATATGTGAAAATTCGGCCTCCAAAGGTTCGAGGTAAACTCGGCGCTTGGACCTGGGAGCTTGATAATTTTAACAGCAGCAAAAGAGAAATAGTCATAAAAGAAACTCGAAATGGGTTTCAGGTGAGGAAGAGAACCTTCTTGCCTGACCCTGAGGTTGAACAAAGAGATGGGCGATTCTTCGTCACGCACAGGAAGACATCGAATAGCCGAAGCATTCTCGAGTTTTCGACAAATGAAGGCTCCACACAGCTGTCGGACTTGCTGGGCCATGATGGTGTTTTTGACAATCCAAAGAATGTCAACCTGATAAAGTACCTGATTGGATTGTTGCCCCAGAAGGAATTCGTTGCCCTCGATTTTTTTGCTGGATCGGGTGTAACTGCAGATGCTGTTATGCAGCTGAATGCTGAAGACGGAGGTGAACGTCGGTTCATCTTGGTTCAGCTACCTGAGGAAACCGCGGACGGCTCCGTAGCACGTGAAGTCGGCTTCAACACCATCTCAGAGATTACAAAGGAGCGCATCCGCCGCGCTGGCAAAAGAATCCTCGGAGGCGAATGCCACCCTAGCTGGAACCGCGATGTTGGCTTCCGGGTGCTCAAGGTGGACACCTCGAACATGAAGGACGTCTACTACCGCCCGGACGAGCTGAAGCAGTCCGACCTGCTCGACATGGTGGACAACGTGAAGGAGGGCCGCACGGCCGAGGACCTGCTGTTCCAGGTGCTGGTCGATTGGGGCGTGGACCTGACGCTGCCCATCCGCCGCGAGACGGTGCAGGGCAAGTCCGTGTTCTTCGTCGACGACACCGCCCTTGTCGCCTGTTTCGAGCGCGGCATCACCGAGGATCTGGTGAAAGAGCTGGCGGGCCATGAGCCCCTGCGCGTCGTCTTCCGCGACAACGGCTTTGCCTCGGACGCGGTGAAGATCAACGTCGAACAGATCTTCCGCCAGCTCTCGCCCACCACCGACGTCAAGTCGATCTGAGGGACGCTGCCCATGAAACTGAAATTCAAGGTCCAGCCCTATCAGACCAATGCCGTCAACGACGTGGTGGATTGCTTCGCCGGCCAGCCCATGACCTCGGGCTTGACCTATCGCATCGACCCCGGCCGCAAGGCGCAGGCCAGCGCCTTCGAGGAAGGCTTCAAGAACGCCGACCTCACCCTGAGTGACGCGCAGGTCCTGGAGAACATCCAGAAGGTCCAACGCCGCCAGAATCTGCCCGTCTCGCAGACGTTGACTGACTTCACGACCTTCAACGCTCGGGGCGAGCGCGTGCCCGTCGCCGCCACCTATAAGCGCGAGGCGTTGGCCGCGACCCGTGTCCACCTCGATGTCGAGATGGAGACCGGCACCGGCAAGACCTATTGCTACATCAAGACCATCTTCGAGATGAACAAGCGCTATGGCTGGTCGAAGTTCATCATCATGGTGCCAGGGGTCGCCATCCGCGAAGGGGTGATGAAGTCGCTGCAGATCACCGCCGGGCATTTCACCGAAAGCTACGGCAGACGGGCGCGGTTCTTCATCTACAACTCCAAGCGCCTGCACGAGCTGGAGAGCTTTTCGTCCGACGCTGGCATCAACGTGATGATCATCAACATCCAGGCGTTCAACGCGCGCGGGGCCGACAACCGCCGCATCTATGAGGAGCTGGACGACTTCCAGTCGCGCAGGCCCATCGACGTGATCGCCTCGAACCGCCCGATCCTGATCCTGGACGAGCCGCAGAAGATGGAAGGCGCAGCGACCATGGAGGCGCTGCCGAAGTTCAAGCCGCTGTTCATCCTGCGCTATTCGGCCACCCACCGCACCCAGCACAGCCGGGTCCACCGGCTGGACGCGCTGGACGCCTACAACCAGAAGCTCGTGAAGAAGATCGCCGTGCGCGGCATCCAGACCCGTGGGCTGGCCGGGACCAATGCCTACCTTTACCTCGAGGGCATCGACATCTCGAAGAAGGCGCCCGTGGCGCGGATCGAGATCGAGGTGAAGCTGAAATCGGGCGAGATCAAGCGCCAGCTGCGGCGGCTGGAGTTCCGCGACGACCTGTTCGTGGAGTCGGGCGAGCTGGACCAGTATCGCGGCTTCACCATCAGCCAGATCGACGCCGTGAACGACACGGTCGAATTCACCAACGGTGTGGTGCTGAACGCCGGTGAGGCCAATGGCGATGTCTCCGGGCGCGACATCCGCCGCATCCAGATCCGCGAAACGATCAAGGCGCATCTGGACAAGGAAAAGCAGCTGTTCGCGCAGGGGATCAAGGTCTTGTCGCTGTTCTTCATCGACGAGGTGGTGAAATACCGCGACTATGGCCAAGCCGATGAAAAGGGTGAGTATGCGCGGGTTTTTGAGGAGGAGTACGAGCTGCTGAAGGCCGAGTACCTGTCGGAGCTAGCCATCGACAACGAGGCGTACCGGAAGCACCTGGCGGGGATCGATCCGGGCAAGACGCACAACGGCTATTTCTCGATCGACA
>CAMFHT010000192.1 GCA_945952245.1 uncultured Rhizobium sp.
GGTCTGGGTCTACATGTCCGATGGCGAATTCCAGGAGGGGCAGACCTGGGAGTGCCTTGCGGCCATGGCCTATCACCGCATCGACAACATCAGGGTCATCGTCGACGTGAACCGCCAGCAATGCGACGGCGCCATGGCCTCGGTGCTCGACCTCGGCGATCTCGCCGCCCGCGTCGCGTCCTTCGGCGTTACCTGCCGCTCCATCGACGGGCATGACCTCGATGCCATGCGCCAGGCGGCCGCCAGCGCCGAGCCCGGCAAGCCGCTCGTCATCCTCGCGAACACCTCGCCGTTCCAGGGCATGCAGTTCCTGAAGAAGCGCTTCCCGCGCCTGCACTACGTGCGCTTCAAGAGCGCCGACGAGCGGCTGGAAATGCAAGCGGCGCTTGCCGCGGAACTCGGTATCGATCCCGCACAGCTGGAAAGGGCCTGATCATGGTCGAAATCGTCCATCGCCCCTATGCCCGGGCCTTCGAAGCCTTCGCTGCGGCACGTCCAGAGGTCATGTGCCTGTCCGCCGACCTCACCTCGTCCTGCGAAGTCGATGGCTTCCGCGACCGGCATCCGGAACAGTTCCTTTCGCTCGGCATGGCGGAACAGAACATGCTCTCGTTCGCTGGCGGGCTCGCCATGCAGGGCTACAGGCCCTTCATTCACACCTTCTCGGTCTTCCTCTACCGCCGGCCCTACGACCAGCTGATCAATTCGATCGCCTATTCGAATCGCAAGGTGCGCCTCATGGGCTTCCTGCCCGGCATCACCACGCCCGGCGGCATCACCCACCAGGCGATCGAGGACATCGCGGTGCTGCGCGCCGTGCCGAACATGACGATCCTCGAAACCGGCGATGCGACCGAGGTGGAAACAGTGCTGGACGTGGCGGATGCGGTCGACGGCCCCGTCTATGTCCGCATCCTGCGCGGCGAGGTGCCGCGGCTCTTCTCGACACCCTTCGTCTTCAACAAGCTGCGCACCCTGTCGGAGGGTGACGATATCCTCGTCGTTTCCTCTGGTGTCTGCACGGAGGAGGCACTTCGGGCAGTGCAGGCTCTAAAGTCAAAGGGTGTGGGCATCCATCACCTGCATGCCTCGACGCTGAAACCCTTCGACCGCGACAGACTGATCGAAGCTCTGCGCGGCAAAAAGGGCGTCGTGACGCTCGAGAACCATACGATCGTCGGCGGCCTCGGCTCGCTGGTCGCGGAAATCCTGGCGGAGGAAGGGCTCGGCGTCAGGCTGAAGCGGCTCGGGCTCAACGACACTTTCGCGCACGGGGCATCGAAGCCCTATCTCATGAAGAAGTACGGGCTGGACGCCGGCGCGCTTGTCTCGGCAATCGAAGGGCTCATCGGCAAGACGCTCGGCATCCGCGATGAAGACCTTGCCGAAGTCCGGCTCGACCACGTCCATTCGGCACAGAAGGCGGAGGCGCTCTGATGGCGCCCCGGTTCACCGTCACCTATTTCATCCGGGCGGCAGACGAGGCTGAGGCACGCCAGCGAGCGCTGGACATTGCCCTCGAACAGACCGTCGAAATTCCGCGCGACGTGGTGCCAAAAGGTTATGTGGAGGACGAGATCCTCGGACGGCTGGAAAGCCTCGAGAAGGATGCGGAAGGCCGGCCAGGCTACGTCGCGGCAATTTCCTATTCCGAAGATGACATCGGCGGCGATTTCCTGCAGTTCCTCAATATCGTCTTCGGCAACAGCTCGATCAAGCCGGGGCTGAAGGTCGAGGAGATTGGCCTGTCGCCCGGCATCCTGAAGCTCTGCCCCGGCCCCCGCCATGGCATGGACGGTCTCCGCGCTCGCGCGGGCATAGGCGCCATGCCGCTGATGATGTCGGCGATCAAGCCGGTCGGGCTCCCGACCCGCGACCTCGCGCGGCTTGCCCATGACTTCGCGCTCGGCGGCATGCATTACGTCAAGGACGATCACGGGCTGGTCGACCAACCAACTTCACCCTTTTCCGAGCGGCTGAGGGCATGCGTGGACGCGGTCGGCGAGGCAAATGCGAAGACGGGCGGAAAGACAAGTTTCGTGCCCAACATTACCGGACCGGCAACCGCGATCCTGGAGCGCGCGCGGCAGGCGGAGGAGGCCGGTGCCGGTGCGGTCATGCTCGCGCCGGCGCTGACCGGCTATGACGTGGTGCGGACCCTGGCCTCCGATCCCGGCTTCTCACTGCCGATCGTGTGCCACCCCGCTTTTTCCGGAGCCAATGTCGTCTCGGCGGACTGCGGCTTCTCGCACCGCGCCTTCTTCGGCACCCTTCATCGGCTCATGGGCGCGGATGCCGCGATCTATCCGAATTATGGGGGCCGCTTCGGCTTCAGCCGCGACGAGTGCCGCTCGATCGCAAGTGCCTGCACAGGTGAGCTTCACGGGTTGAAGGCGATCGTTCCGGCTCCCGGCGGCGGCGTAAACTTCGCTCGTGTGCCGGACATGCGGGATGCCTACGGCCCAGACGTCATGTATCTCGTCGGCGGCGCGCTCCTGCAGATGCCGGATCTGGTCGATGCCTGCCGGAAGCTCGCTGACGCCGTCAACGGCAAGGATTACACTATTCCTTGAGGATCGCCGCAAAGCGCGGTTCGAAGGCCCTGCCGATCGGCTCGACCGCGGCACCCAGCGCGACCGCCCACGGGTCGAACATGCCAAGGGTGAGCCGCGCCAGCGTCCGGTCCCGCCGGACCGCATTGGAAGGCAGCAGAGGCTCGATGTCTGAGGCAAGCCGGCGCGCGAGCTCGATCGGGACGACACCGGAGAGGATCACGGTCTGCGGGTCGAACAGCGTCTCGACCATGTGCACCGCCCAGCGCAGATCCGCCGCCGCATCCGCGATCCAGCCGAGCATGCCGGGGTCGCCCGCTTCGATGCGGGCGATGAGCTGCCGGTTCACGTCGATATCGCCCGCATCGAGGCCGAGGCGATCATAAAGCGAGGCAAGCGAAGCCTTGTGCTCGAAGGGCGAGCGCACGCCGTCACGGGAGAGCAGCACCATGCCGATCTCACCCGCATTGCCATGGGCGCCGGCATAGAGCTCACCACCGAGAATCAGTCCGGCGCCGACGCCGTATCCGAGATAGATGCAGACGGCATGATCGAGACCGTGGGCGGCGCCCAGCATGCGCTCCGCCGTGGCGCAGGCGGCCGCATCGTTCTGCAGCGCGACGTCGAGGCCCGTGCCGGCGGCGAGCGTTTCGAGAAGAGGATAGGCCTGCCAGGCCGCCATCATCCACGGGTCGTCGCCCGGCGCATCGAGCCCGAACGGGCCGGGCATGGCGACGCCGAGGCCGGCCAACCGGCTCTCCGATTGGGGCGCGATCTGCCTCAGGTCCTGCCTGAGACCTTCTAGGAGATCAAGGATAACCTTGGCTCCGCGCTGCGGCCCGCCCGCAGGCAACGGCGCCTGCGCCCTTACAAGGGCATTTCCGACGAGATCGACG
Source organism: uncultured Rhizobium sp. (assembly GCA_945952245.1). Taxonomy (GTDB): domain Bacteria; phylum Pseudomonadota; class Alphaproteobacteria; order Rhizobiales; family Rhizobiaceae; genus Gellertiella. Next base: position 3,449 of record CAMFHT010000192.1, read on the forward strand.
GCGACGGCCCGCGTGACGTGACGATCGATCTGCAGGCCGATGGCGAAAGCGCCTTCCGCCACCAGCCGGTAGGGCGTCGAAGGCTGGCCCCGGCCCTTGCGGACGGCGGCTTCCGAGGTCACGAGGCCATCGGCCTCGAGCGATTCCATGAGGTTGGAGACGGTCTGCTTGGTCAGCCGCGTCGCCCGCGCGAGGTCGGCGCGCGACAGCGCTCCGTTCAGCCGCAGCGCCTCGATCAGCACGCGCCTGTTGTGCGCGCTCGCCCCCTCCAGGTTGGTGCCGCTCTTTGCCTTGATCGACCGAAAACCGTCCATTCGAAATCCCCTCTTGACAGGACTAGAATATTTCACAAGGATTAAGTCAAGACATTTGACTTAATAGGAACCGAAGAGTTCCGGGGAACGGGAAGGTGTACTCGCTGACGGCACCGACGCTCCATACACTGCCGGTCTCATGAGACCGGTCCGCATCCTGCCATGACCGCCCGGCCGTGGCAGAAACCAAGGCGTACCCAATAACTGGAGGACGGAATGTTGAAATCCCTGAAAGTCACGCTTGCGACCGCCGCGGCGCTCGGCGCGTTCATCGCGTCACCGGCCTTTGCCGAAACCAAGATCAACGCGCTCTTCATGGCGCAGGCTGCCTATAGCGAAGCCGACGTGCGCGCCATGACGGATGCCTTCACCAAGGCCAATCCGGATATTTCCGTAAACCTCGAATTCGTGCCGTATGAAGGCCTGCACGACAAGACCGTGCTCGCGCAGGGCTCCGGCTCCGGTTACGACGTCGTGCTCTTCGACGTGATCTGGCCGGCGGAGTATGCCACCAACAACGTGCTCGTCGACGTCTCCTCGAAGATCACGCCCGAGATGAAGGAAGGGGTCCTGCCCGGCGCCTGGACGACCGTGCAGTATGACGGCAAGTCCTATGGCATGCCCTGGATCCTCGACACCAAGTACCTGTTCTACAACAAGGAAATTCTCGGCAAGGCCGGTATCGCCAACCCGCCCAAGACCTGGGACGAGCTGAAGGAACAGGCAAAGATCATCCAGGACAAGGGCCTGCTCAAGACCCCGATCGCCTGGAGCTGGTCGCAGGCCGAAGCCGCGATCTGCGATTACGCTACCCTTGTCAGCGCCTACAAGGGCGACTTCCTGAAGGACGGCAAGGTAGCCTTCACCGAGGGCGGCGCACTCGATGCGCTGAACTACATGGTCGACAGCTACAAGTCCGGTCTCACCAACCCGAACTCCAAGGAATTCCTCGAGGAGGACGTCCGCAAGGTGTTCCAGAACGGTGACGCGGCCTTCGCGCTCAACTGGACCTACATGTACAACATGGCGAACGACCCGAAGGACAGCAAGGTGGCCGGCAAGGTCGGCGTCGTGCCGGCTCCGGGCGTCGACGGCAAGAGCGAGGTTTCCGCCGTCAACGGCTCCATGGGCCTCGGCATCACCACGGCCAGCAAGCATCCGGACGAAGCCTGGAAGTACATCACCTTCATGACTTCGCAGGCGACGCAGAACCAGTATGCCAAGCTCAGCCTGCCGATCTGGACCTCGTCCTACGAGGATCCGGCGGTGACCAAGGGTCAGGAAGAGCTGATCAAGGCTGCAAAGCTCGGCCTCGCCGCCATGTATCCGCGCCCGACGACGCCGAAGTACCAGGAAATGTCGACCGCGCTGCAGCAGGCGATCCAGGAAGCCCTGCTCGGCCAGTCCTCGCCTGAAGACGCGCTGAAGGCCGCCGCAGACAATAGCGGGCTCTGAGCCCTGCCGACGGGCGGCGTCCGCGCCGCCCGCCTGCCCTTGTTATCGGGCACACTCACGAACCGATTTCTCACGAGGCTTAGAATGTCCAGCACCTGGCTCACCACCCGGGCATGGCTGCTCATGCTCCCGCTTCTGGCGGTCATGATCGCCGTGATCGGCTGGCCGATGATCGACACGGTCCGCCTTTCCTTCACCGACGCCAAGCTGGTGGGGACGGAAGGGCATTTCGTAGGGCTCGACAATTACGTGAAGATGCTGACCGGCAACAATTTCCAGCGTGCGCTCGTCAACACGCTCTGGTTCTCGGTGATCTCGGTGACGGCGGAAATGGTGATCGGCGTGCTGGCCGCCCTGCTGCTGAACCAGGAATTCTACGGCCGCACCGTACTGCGGGCCCTGATGATCCTGCCCTGGGCGCTGCCCACCATCGTCAACGCCACACTCTGGCGTCTGATCTACAATCCGGAATATGGCGCGCTGAACGCCGCTCTGACCCAGCTCGGCCTGATCTCGGAATACCGCTCCTGGCTCGGCGAACCGGGCCTTGCCATGGCGGCGCTGATCGTCGCCGACTGCTGGAAGAACTTTCCGCTGGTTGCCCTGATTGCGCTCGCGGCCCTCCAGGCCGTACCGCGCGACGTGATCTCCGCCTCGCTGGTCGATGGCGCTTCCGCCTGGAACCGCTTCCGCTACGTGACGCTGCCCTATCTCGCCGGTCCCCTGATGGTGGCGCTGGTGCTCCGCACCATCGAGGCCTTCAAGGTGTTCGACATCGTCTGGGTCATGACCCGCGGCGGGCCGGCCAATTCGACGCGGACACTCTCGATCCTCGTCTACCAGGAAGCCTTCTCCTTCCAGCGGGCAGGATCGGGCGCATCGCTGGCGCTGATCGTGACGCTCATCGTGACGCTGCTCGCCGTCGCCTATGGCGCGCTCGTGCGTCGCACCGCGGGGAGTGCCGCCTGATGGAACGCAAGAGCCTTCTCTTCTCGATCTTCCTGCATGCGGCAGCTCTATTGCTCGCCCTCGTCATTCTCGCGCCGCTCGTCTGGCTCTTCATCATGAGCATCGCGCCGGCAGCCGATCTGGCCGCAAAGCCGCTGAAATGGTGGCCGTCTACGGTGGATCTCTCGCGCTATGCGAGCCTCCTCACGCGGGCGGAGAACAGCGCTGGCGCGGCCTTCACCGCCTCGCTCGTCAACAGCATCCTCGTCGCCGGCATGGCCTCGATTGCCGCGATCCTGCTCGCCATCCCCGCGGGCTGGGCGGTTTCCCGCACGCCCTCCATCGGCTGGTCGCTGGTGCTCGTCATCGGCACATACATGCTGCCGCCGGTGGCGCTTGCCGTACCGCTCTACATGGCGCTTGCCCATTTCGGCATGCTGAACAGCGTCTTTGGCCTGGCGCTCGTCTACCTCACCATCCTCGCGCCCTTCACGACCTGGCTGATGAAGTCGGGCTTCGACGGCATTCCGCGCGAGATCGAGGCCGCCGCCATGATCGACGGCGCGGGCCTCTTCCAGACGCTCCGGATCGTGACGCTGCCGCTGGCCCTTCCCGTCATTGCGACCTCGGCACTCTTCGCCTTCCTGCTGGCCTGGGACGAATTCTTCTATGCGCTGCTCTTCACCTCGGACCAGCGCGCCAAGACCCTTACCGTCGCGATTGCCGATCTCGCGGGCGGAAGGGTCTCCGATTACGGACTCATCGCAGCCGCCGGCGTGCTCGCCGCCTTGCCGCCGGTGCTCGTGGGTCTTCTCATGCAACGGGCCCTGATCTCAGGGCTCACCAATGGCGGCGTGAAGGGTTGAGATGAGCGGAGCAGCAACACGGCCGAAGGGCCTGCAGGATATCGACAGGGAAATGGCGCGTCAGCGCGAGGATGCGATCGCCTCCTACGAGGCCGCACGCGCCGGCGCCGGCGCGATTGCCGCCTCGCTGAAACGCACCGGCAGCCTGCTGCTTCTCGGCATGGGCGGCTCGCATGCGGTGAGCCGCGCCGTCGAGCCGCTCTACCGTGCAGCCGGCTTCGATGCGATCGCGCTGCCGCTCTCCGAACAACTCGGCCAGCCGCTTTCGATAAAGGGCAAGACCGTCATCATCACGTCCCAGTCGGGCGAGAGTGCGGAAGTGCTGCGCTGGTTCAGGGAAACCGGCGGCACGCCTGACACTTTCGGGCTGACGCTCGAACAGGGCTCCTTCCTTGCAGGTGCGGCGCAGAGCCTCGTCGGTACGGGCGGCACCGAGCGCGCCTTTGCCGCAACCCGCAGCCTTACCATCACCTTTGCGCTCCACATGGCGATCTTCGACGCGCTCGGGGTCGATGTCTCGGATGCGGTTACGGTGCTGACGTCGCCGCAGGAGCCGGATCTGACGGAGGCACTCGCGGCCCTCTCCGGCGTCTTCACCGTGGTCACTTCGGGCCGTCGCCTGCAGGGTGTGGCGGAAGCCCTGGCGCTCGGCCTGACCGAGCTTTCCCGCCGCCCGTGCTTCTCGCTGGAGGGCGGACAGCTGCGTCACGGCCCCATGGAAATGC
>CAMFHT010000193.1 GCA_945952245.1 uncultured Rhizobium sp.
GGCACTGCAGGCGGTGTTCGCGGGGTGGCCCCGACCCCTGGCCCCTCCCCACAAGGGGGAGGGGGACGAGGTTGGCGGCTGCCGCGCCATTTGCTCAGCAATGCTTCCAGCCGGATCGTCTGGTTCGACAAAATCCCCCTCCCCCTTGTGGGGAGGGGTTAGGGGTGGGGGTCTGGCCTAAGGCCAATCAAGGACCTTTTCTGGAAATTAGACAACGATCACTTCCGAACCGCCATTTCCGAAAGCGCGCGCTCCAGGCTGGACTTGGAGCCGTTGCGGAGCGGAATGAAGGCCTTGCCGAATTTCTTGCAGCCGGTCTTCACGCGCAGGCAGGCATCGTGGCTGATGCAGTCGATGGGGCAGAAGACGCAATCGACTGAAGGAAGCACCGTGTCTATGCGGGAGACGGCTTCGCGCAGCCCGCCGTCATGGTGGTACATCTCGGCACCGTGGGCGCTCGCGATCTCGCGCAGATGGGCGACCTGACAATCGCGGCCGCCGACATAGAGGAAGCTGCGGATCGCGCGCTTCGACGGGGTCTTCGTCCCCTCCCCGCCAGCAGCCGGTTCGGCCTTTGCCTTCTTCTGAGCGGTCTTCATCTTGCGGGCCACGTCGCCACCTCCTTCGATTTCATGGAGGCGGACGCTACAAAACTTGACTTTCAAAGTAAAGTTAAAAGCGGACAATTTCACTCAGGTTATTTTCGGTGGTTTTCGCGTGTGTGGAGGCAGGACGCAGCGAGAAAACCGGTGCGGCAAGATGTTTGCAGCGCAACATGCAGCCGTTGAATCAAGATTGCGACAAGACAGGATAAGAATCTGATTTGACAACGCATTTCACTATGCAGGGCAAATGGCGAAACTGCCCGTTTGCCCCGCTCGTTTTGCGGTGCAACGCATATCTCAGCAAAAACTTTCGAAATCGCCGGCTCCAGAAGTTTTACCGTTTGATAAATAAATTTTTTGCGGTACCGTTTGCTCACAGACCATACCAAATAAGAGGGAACGACCATGGGACGTCTGGCATCTGGGATCACGTCCGGCCGCCTGAGCGCTGCCGATTACGACGCGAATTTTGCCGATCTGCATCCACCGCTTGATGATCACGAGGCGCTCGTCGCCTCCGACCGCTGCTACTTCTGTCACGACGCGCCGTGCATGACGGCCTGTCCGACCTCGATCGACATTCCGCTGTTCATCCGGCAGATCTCGACGAGCAATCCGTTGGGCGCCGCGCGCACCATCTTCGACCAGAACATCATGGGTGGCATGTGCGCCCGCGTCTGTCCCACCGAAACGCTGTGCGAGCAGGCCTGCGTGCGCAACACCGCCGAGCATCGCCCGGTGGAGATCGGCCGGCTGCAGCGTTATGCCACCGATACCGCCATGGAGCGGGGCGTGCAGTTCTACCAGCGCGCGGCATCCACCGGCAAGAAGGTGGCCGTGATCGGCGCCGGCCCGGCCGGCCTTGCGGCCGCGCATCGCCTCTCGCTCCACGGCCATGACGTCGTGATCTTCGAGGCGCGCGAAAAGTCGGGCGGCCTCAACGAATACGGCATCGCCACCTACAAATCGACCGGCGACTTCGCGCAGGACGAAGTGAACTACATCCTCTCGATCGGCGGCATCGAGGTGCGCCACGGCCAGAAGCTCGGCCGCGACTTCACGCTCGCCCATCTCGAAGGCCAGTACGACGCGATCTTCATCGGCATCGGCCTTGCCGGCGTCAACGGCCTCGGCGTCGAGGGCGAGGATCTCGACGGTTGTCGCGACGCGGTGGATTTCATCGCGGAGCTGCGCCAGGCGAAAGACAAGGCCTCCGTCGCCGTTGGCCGCTCGGTCGTCGTTCTCGGCGGCGGCATGACCGCGGTCGATGCTGCCGTGCAGGCTCGCCTGCTGGGCGCGGAAGAGGTGACCATCGCCTATCGCCGCGGCAAGGAGCACATGAACGCATCGGAATTCGAGCAGGACCTCGCGGCCTCCAAGGGCGTCACCATCCGCCACTGGATGCAGCCGAAGAAGGTTCTGGGCGAAGGCGGCAAGGTGACCGGCATCGAGCTCGAATATACGGCGCTCACCGCCAACGGGCTTGCCGGCACGGGCGAGACCGTGACGCTCCGCGCCGACCAGGTGCTGAAGGCGATCGGCCAAACCTTTGCTGCCGTCGGCCTCGGCGGACTGGAGATCAAGGGCGGACGCATCGCCATCGATGGCGAAGGCCGCACCAACCTGCCGAAGGTCTGGGCCGGCGGCGACTGCGTTAAACTCGGCGAGGACCTCACCGTCACTTCGACGGCGCAGGGCCGCGATGCCGCCGAATCGATCAACCGCGCACTCGGCGCCGCTTCCGTCAGCGCCGTCGCCTGATCTGCAGCCGGTTTTCAAGAGGACAAGACAATGGCTGATCTCCGCAATAACTTCGTCGGCATCAAGTCTCCGAACCCGTTCTGGCTGGCCTCGGCGCCGCCGACCGACAAGGCCTACAACGTCGAGCGCGCCTTCCGCGCCGGCTGGGGCGGCGTGGTCTGGAAGACGCTGGGCTCCGAGGGCCCGCCGGTCGTCAACGTCAACGGGCCGCGCTACGGCGCGATCTGGGGCGCCGACCGCCGCCTGCTGGGGCTGAACAACATCGAGCTCATCACCGATCGCCCGCTGCAGATCAATCTGCAGGAAATGAAGCAGGTGAAGATGAACTGGCCCGACCGGGCGCTGATCGCCTCGATCATGGTTCCTTGCGTCGAGGAAGAGTGGAAGGCCATCCTGCCGCTGGTGGAAGAGACCGGGGCAGACGGCATTGAGCTCAACTTCGGCTGTCCGCACGGCATGTCCGAACGCGGCATGGGCGCCGCCGTCGGTCAGGTGCCGGAATATATCGAGATGGTCGTGCGCTGGTGCAAGCAGTATACGCGCATGCCCGTCATCACCAAGCTCACGCCCAACATCACCGATATCCGCAAGCCTGCCCGCGCCGCCAAGGCCGGAGGCACGGATGCGGTTTCGCTGATCAACACGATCAACTCGATCGTGTCAGTCGACCTCGACAACTGGGCGCCGAACCCGACCGTCGACGGCAAGGGCACGCATGGCGGCTATTGCGGCCCGGCGGTGAAGCCTATCGCGCTCAACATGGTCGCCGAGATCGCCCGCGATCCGGAAACCTACGGCCTGCCGATCTCCGGCATTGGCGGCGTGACCACCTGGCGCGATGCCGCCGAGTTCCTGGCGCTCGGCGCCGGAAACGTGCAGGTCTGCACCGCCGCCATGACCTATGGCTTCAAGATCGTGCAGGAAATGATCACCGGCCTGTCCGACTGGATGGACGAGAAGGGTCACCGCTCGCTGGACGACATCACCGGCCGCGCCGTGCCGAACGTCACCGACTGGCAGTATCTCAACCTCAACTACGTGGCCAAGGCGCATATCGACCAGGATGCCTGCATCAAGTGCGGCCGTTGCCACATCGCCTGCGAGGATACGTCCCACCAGGCGATTACCCACCTCGTCGACGGCGTCCGCCATTTCGAGGTGATGGAAGACGAGTGCGTCGGCTGCAATCTCTGCGTCAACGTCTGCCCGGTCGAGAACTGCATCACCATGGTGCCGCTCGCCGCCGGGGTCATGGACCAGCGCACGGGCCGCACCGTCGACCCGCGCTATGCCAACTGGACCACGCATCCGAACAACCCGATGGCCCAGAAGCAGGCCGCCGAATAGGCAGGCCTGCCCAATCCGAGACAGCGAAGGCCGGGCACGATGCCCGGCCTTCTTCATTCGTGGCCTACGAGCCCAACGGCAAAATCGCGTTCCGGATCAGCGCGTTGGCGCGACGTGTTGTATCATTTTGGGACATTCTTGAATCATTTTGGGAACGGTGCGCGCTGGCCGCATTAGCAAAGCGCTAATCAGGCCGGTCAATCAGCTGCTTACCCAATCACTTTGCCTTAATTTAAGACATCAGTGATTAAGTAAAACAATATCCGGACCATGCAGCGCACCTCCCGCTGCCGGCTCCGGATCGCGATGTGGCCGGACAGGATGACCGCCACGGACTGCCAAGTGTCCTCCATCAACAAAATGTGCCGACAGGGCAAAGAGACAGGAGTTTTCCATGAGCATCGCAGTCGATCACGGATCCTCTCAGACCGACCAGACCGCCCTCTCCGCAGCCGAGCTGCGCCGCCAGCGCGGCTATACGCTCGACGATCTCGCCGAGACCTGCGGCCTCACTGTCCAGGAAATCGCCCGCATCGAATCCGGCGAACAGGTGGCGGCTGCCTATCTGAGCCGAATCGCGACCGCATTGCGTATTCCCGTCCAGTCGATCCGCGAATACCGCCGGGCCTCTTGAGCGACCCAGCGCAATCATTCTTTGGGTTGTGTAAACATAAGCAACACTTACCATTGCCTGCATCGCTCCGGGCGCTATGCTGCTGCTTTTGCAGGACATGGCCAGAAAGGGACGTCGCAAACAGATCAGCCCAAAATTGGGGCTTAAAATGTGATACATGCCAATGTACTAATTGAGCCGCTCAGGAGTTGCAGCTCGCCGCTGCGCTCCTGAGAACGGCCAGTTAGTGCTTTCATCGTCCGGCAAGGCGGGCGGTGGAGGAGGAAGGAAAACGCCCGTCCTCACAGGCATGAGGGAATTCGAAATGGCAGTGTCAGTAAAGCTTGACGTGGACATAGACCGCCGCCTGCGCGTCCTCGCGCGGGAAAAGAGCTGCAGCCACCATTACATGATGTGCGAGGCGATCCGTCGCTTTGTCGAGGAAGAGGAGGCGCGGCTCAGCGAAGGCAAGCATGAGGCCGTTGCCCGCAATGGCGATGGCAGCCCGGCACCGGAGAGGGCGGTTCGGCCCCAGCCCCAGCGCCAGACGGCCTGACCGAAGGGTCGAAGCCGCCGGTGTCGCACCCGTCCAACAAATCCCCGTTTGATGCACTGGACAGGACTGCTGCCAGCCGCTAGCCCTGCATGGAAAGCCACGCCAACCGCTTTGGTGGCAGATAAAAAACATAGGCCATTCCATGCATCAGGACCATGCGCAGCTCGCGGCGATCAAGCGCGGCCGCATCCTCGCCCATCTCGCCATGCTGCTGTTTGCGGCCCTCATCGCCGGCTCCTTCTCCTTCGGGGGAATTGCCGCGCGCGCCATGAACACATCCGTCCTGACGTTCCTGCGCTACGTGCTGACGACGGTCGTCATGGGTGTGCTTGCCTTCGGCGTCTTTCGCCAGCCTTTCGCATGGCCGAAGCAGGCCTGGCGATTTCTGATCCTCGGCGGGCTAATCAGCTTCTACATGCTCACCATGTTCAAGGCGCTGGAATTCACGAGCCCGGTCTCCACCGGCGCCGTCTTCACGCTGATGCCGCTGATGAGCGCCGGCTTCGCGCTCCTCATCAACCGGCAGCGCACGCGCTTCACGGTTCTCGTCAGCCTCGTCCTCGCCGCCGCCGGCGCGATCTGGGTCATCTTCCGCGGCGATCTCGACGCCATTCTCGCCTTCGATGTCGGGCGTGGCGAGATGATCTTCTTCACCGGCGTGCTGGCCCATGCCATCTATGTTCCCCTGATCCGCACCTTCGCCCGCGGCGAGCACCCCGTCGTCTTCGGCTTCTGGGTCACGGCCTTTGCCATGCTCGTGCTCTTCCTCTGGGCATTGCCGGTGCTGGGCACCGTCGATTACACTGATGTGCCAGCCGCCGTCTGGGGTGCGCTCGCCTATCTCTCCGTCGTGACGACGGCGATCACCTTCATGCTGCTGCAGTTCGCGTCCATGCGGCTGCCGGCGCCGAAGGTGCTGGCCTATGGTTATCTCACGCCCTCCTTCATCATCCTGCTCGAAGGCGTGATGGGGCATGGCTGGGTGCATCCGAGCGTGGTGGCCGGCGCCGCCGTGACGGCACTGGGTCTTGCCTGGATGGCGGCGCTCCGGGATTGACCGGGTCGATCAGCCTTTACCCGCTGCCCCATCCTTCCGCTTCACGGTCAGACCGTTCAGGAAAAGCTGTTCCAGAAAGCGGGCGGCATCGTCGAAACGCCCCTCGCCCGCATGGTCCTGCCCGAGCACCGCGCGCACCTGGACGTCGAAGTCGGCATAGTGCTGGGTGGTGGACCAGATCGAGAAGATCAGGTGGTAGGGATCGCATTTGGCGATCTTGCCCGCCCGCGCCCAGGCGCGGATGACCTCCGCCTTCTCGTCCACCAGTTCCTTCAGCGGCCCCTTCAGTTCGTCCTCGATATGCGGTGCGCCCTGCAGCACCTCGTTCGCAAAGAGACGGCTTTCGCGGGGGAAATCGCGGGCCATTTCGAGCTTGCGGCGGATGTAGGAGCGGATCTCCTGCTCGGGATCGCCTTCCGCATTGAATTCCCGCAGCGGATCGAGCCAGGTCTGCAGCACGCGGTCGATGAGTGCCCGATGGATCGCCTCCTTGGTGCGGAAATAATAGAGGAGGTTCGGCTTCGACATGCCCGCCACGTCGGCGATCTGGTCGATGGTCGCTCCGCGGAAGCCGTTCTGCGAGAAGACGTCGAGCGCGGCGCCGAGGATCTGCTCCTCCTTCTCTTCCTGAATGCGGGTGCGCCTGAGCGTGCGCGCCGCGCGCGGTGCCGCCATGTCCACATCATCCATCCCCGAGCGTCCCCTTCGCTTGTACCCTCCGTGCATCCGGCAAGCGGTCTCCAGGCACCGCGGCATTCATGCACGGATCGATATATTTCGGTGATTTCCGCCGTTTTTGGGCTTGAGTGGCCGGGCAAAAACGGTAGTGTTTACCAATCGGTCAAATTCCCGGAAAGACTAGCCGCAAAGGCAGCATCCGGGAAGGTGGAAGAGGAAGAAAACCGCTCGGCCGATCGAGAATGTTGAGTGCCGGCTTGCCCGTCAAGACCGTGCGCTCAGGGGAACAGGGGATGGAGCGAAAAAGCTTCTCCCTTCAACTGGTGAGGATGTGACGCATGGTGGCAGCACCCGGCGAAAATATGCGCGTGAACGGCGATCGTCTCTGGGACTCGCTGATGGACATGGCGAAGATCGGCCCCGGCGTGGCCGGCGGCAACAACCGGCAGACCCTGACGGACGAAGACGGCGAAGGCCGCAGGCTGTTCCAGCGCTGGTGCGAGGCATCAGGCCTTTCCATGGGCGTGGACAGCATGGGCAACATGTTCTTCACCCGCCCGGGTACCGACCCGGATGCCCTTCCCGTCTATGTCGGCTCCCACCTCGACACGCAGCCGACCGGCGGCAAGTTCGACGGCGTTCTGGGCGTACTGGCCGCGCTCGAGGTCGTGCGCTCCATGGACGATCTCGGCATCCGCACGAAGCATCCCATCGTCGTCACCAACTGGACGAACGAGGAAGGCGCGCGCTTTGCGCCGGCCATGCTCGCCTCCGGCGTGTTCGCCGGCATTCACGACGAGGCCTGGGCGAAGGAACGCACCGACGCCAAGGGCAAGAAATTCGGCGAGGAGCTGAAACGTATCGGCTGGGAAGGGTCCGAACCCGTCGGCAGCCGCAAGATGAAGGCCTTCCTGGAATATCATATCGAGCAGGGCCCGATCCTGGAGGCCGAGGGCAAGGACATCGGCGTCGTCACTCACGGCCAGGGCCTCTGGTGGCTGCAGGTCACGCTGACCGGCAAGGAAGCCCATACGGGCTCCACGCCCATGCCCATGCGCAAGAACGCC
>CAMFHT010000194.1 GCA_945952245.1 uncultured Rhizobium sp.
AAGCAGCTCTTCGATTGCCTGCTGATCACCAAGGACAATGTCGACAAGTACACCGGCCCGTTCACGCTGAGCCAGTAAGCTGACCGACAGGGGGCGCCGTATCTGCGGCGCCCTTTTCATTTCTGATGATTTCAAAACGGCTCTTGGGCTGCCCGCTCCTCTCTTGACCGGAAGCGGCGAGAGCGATCAGGACCGGATGGCAGGTTTCCCGTGACGATGACCAGAGCGACACTTGGACAAATCATCCCCGACCAGATTCCGAGCGACAGCCGCCATGCCCGCCAGCTCGTCCGGCGGCAGCTGATCGCCGAAGCCGTCATGGCAGAAGGGTCGATGCGGATCGAGGATCTGGTCGAGCGCTTCGGCATCAGCCTCATGACTGCACATCGCGACGTGGACGACCTCGTGAGCCGCGGTCTCTTCCGCAAGACGCGCGGCGTGGTTTCCGCCGCGCCGACCAGCCTCATCGAATCCAGCGACGTCTACCGCGCCACCCGCCAGGCCAGCGAGAAGAAGGCGATCGCCGCCGCGGCGCTGCAGTTCATCGAGCCCGGCCAGGCCGTCTTCTTCGACGATTCCACCACCGTCCTGCAGATGGCGCAGCAATTGCCGGCAAAAGTGCCGCTGACGGCCATCACCAATTCGCTGACGCTCATGAACGAGCTCAAGGACATCCGCGATCTCACCCTCCTTGGGCTCGGCGGACATTTCTATAACTGGTGCAATGCCTTCATGGGGCGCATGACCACCAATGAAATCATGCGGCTGCGCGCCGATACCGTGTTCATGTCCATGTCCGCGATCATGGACGACATGGTGTTCCACCAGTCGCCCGAAATGGTCGAGACCAAGCGCGCCATGTTCGAATGTTCGGCAACCCGCATCCTGCTCGCCGATCACACCAAGTTCCGCCGCCGCGCGCTGCACAGTTTCGCGGCGCTGACCGAATTCGACGTCGTGATCGTGGACGAAGGCCTCCCGCAGGCGGATCTGGAACGGCTACGCTCGAAAAGGGTGAATGTCGTCATCGCTCCCTCCGAGAGAGCGGATTCCTAATTCGATAATGTAACACCGCTTGATGTGATAATCCCAAATTGCTATGATCATTTCACCATAGCAAGCACCGCTTCTCATGAGCAGGGATGTCCAAGCCATGCCCAGCCTTCTCGGCATAGACAACGGATTGACGGTCACGAAAGCTGTCATCTTCGATGAATCCGGAAACCCGCTCGCCACCGCCCGCCGTCGCCTTCCGCAGTCCATGCCGAAGCCGCGGCATGTGGAGCGGGACCTGACAGGCCTTTGGCGCGCAACGGCGGAAGCCATCTCGGAGGCACTCTCGAGGAGCGGGCGGCCGGCCAGCGATATCGCGGCCATTGCGGCAACCGCCCATGGGGACGGCGTCTACCTGCTGGACCGCGACCGCAAGCCGCTTGGGCCAGGTATCCTCTCGCTCGACAGCCGCGCCGGCGAAATTGCCGACCAGTGGCTAGGCACGCCCGTCGTCCGCGATGCGCTCGCGCTCACGGGCCAGTTGCCGCACGCCTCCGCCCCTTCGGCGGTCCTTGCCTGGATCAAGGCGCATGAGCCGGAACGCTTCGCTGCGATCGGCCATATCCTGGCGCCGAAGGACTGGCTGCGCTTCTGCCTCACCGGCACGATCGGCACCGACCGGACAGAGGCGAGCACCTCGTTCACCGACGTGCGGGGCCAAGACTATTCCGTCCAGGCACTCCAGATCTTCGGGCTGGAGGCGCTGATCGGCGCGTTGCCGCCAGTCTCCGGCTCTGCCGAAATCGTCGGCCACGTCTCCCCCGAGGCGGCATCGATGACCGGCCTCAAGGAAGGGACGCCCGTTGTGGCAGGTCTCCACGACGTCACGGCCTCCGCGCTCGGCATCGGCGGGCACAAGGAAGGTGTGGCGGCGCTTGTCGCCGGGACCTATTCGATCAACGAGGTCGTTTCGACACGGCCAGCGGTCGATGCGCGCTGGTTCTGCCGCAATGCGATCAAGCCCGGCGAGTGGAACAACATGGCGATCTCGCCGGCCTCCGCCGCCAATTACGACTGGTTCCTCGACCGGCTTTGCAAGGCAGATCAGGCGCGGGCGGAGGAAGGGGCGCAGTCGATACACCAGCTCCTCGGGCCCGAAATCGAGAAGGCGCTGGAGCGGCCCTCATCGGTGTTCTTTCATCCCTATCTCTACGGCTCGCCCTTCGGCGCCACGCCGAGTGCAGGCTTTCTGGGATTGAAGGGCTGGCACGACCGCGGCGACATGCTGCGGGCCGTGCTCGAAGGGATTGCCTTCAACCACCGCATTCATGTGGATGCACTGCGTGAAGGTTTCGCCATCGATGCCGCCCGCCTGACCGGCGGCATTTCGCGCAATCCGGTCTTTGCGCAGCTCTTCGCGGATGTGCTGGGCATGCCGGTAACCGTCACGGAAACGGAAGAGGCCGCGGCCTGGGGTGCAGCCCTCTGCGCCGGCGCCGGGATTGGGCTCTTCGCCTCGCCGCAGGACGATCCTCGTGATCTTCCAGCCATCGAGCGTACCTACCTGCCGGACCCCGAACGCAGCGCCCGGCAGGAGGCACGCTACCGCCTGTTCCGCGACATGGTGGAGGCACTGACACCGGTCTGGCAGCGGCTTGACGCCTTCAACGACGACAATGGCGGAGCACGGCCATGAAGACGGGCTCGCGAACCGAAGACATCGCCAATTACGTGATTGCCCGCGGCGAGGTCAGGATCGACGAACTCGTCAGCCATTTCGGCGTGTCACGCATGACCATTCACCGCGACATCGACCGGCTGGCCGAACAGGGCGTCCTCCGCAAGCTGCACGGCGCCGTGACAGCCCAACCCTCCGGCATCTACGAGAGCCTGTTCCGCTACCGCGAGAACGTGGCCATGACGGAAAAGCAGGCGCTGGCCGATGCCGCCTTTGCCGAAATCCAGCCTGGACAGGTGGTGTTGCTGGACGATTCCACCACCGCCAATGCGCTGGCGCCCATGCTGGCGGAGGCAGCCCCTCTGACTGTCGTCACCAATTCCGTTCCGGCAAGCCTCGCGCTTCGGGATTGCGATGGCATCGACCTGATCTCGGTCGGTGGCGATTATCACCGCACCTATAATGCCTATATCGGCCACCTTTGCCTGAATGCGCTGAGAGGGCTGAGGGTGGACCTGCTCGTCTGCTCGGCCTCGGCCATCAAGGGCACGGCGGCCTTCATTCAGGACCAGCAGGTGGTGGCGGTGAAACAGGCGATGATGGAAAGTGCGGCCCGCCGCATCCTGCTCGCCGATCACACCAAATTCGGCAAGACCGCGCTGCATCTCCTGGACGACCTCACCGCCTTCGATGCCGTTTACGTGAACGACGCGCTTCCCGCCGCCACGGCGGAAGCGCTGAAGGCCGCAGGCGTCCACCTCAAACTCGTGAAGACATCAAGCAAATGACCGCAATGACAAACCCTGACCTCGCAAACCGCATCGACACCCTCTCCCGCGACGGCGTGGACGTGGTGATCCTCGGCGCCGGCGTCAATGGCGCCGGCCTTTTCCGCGATCTCTGCGAGCAGGGCCTGAACTGCCTGATCGTGGACAAGGGCGATTTCAGTTCCGGCACGAGTGCCGCACCCTCCCGGCTGATCCATGGCGGCATCAAATATCTCGAGACGGGCGAGTTCCGCCTCGTTGCCCAATCCACGCTGGAGCGCAACCTGCTGCTGCGCAATGCGCCGCATCTGGTCGATCCGCTGCCGACGATGATCCCGATCTTCTCCTGGATCAAGGGTGTGCCGGCGGCGCTGCGCACACTCTTCGGCTCCACGACCGCGCCCCGCAGCCGCGGTGCGGTGCTGGTGAAGATCGGCATGGCGCTCTACGACTTCTACGGCTCACGCGCTCAGGTGATGCCGCGCCACCGCTTCTTCTCCCGCGCCCGAGCACTCAGGGAAATGCCGGGGCTGACACCGAAGATCACGGCAGCAGGCCTCTATTACGACGCCCGCATCCGCGCACCCGAGCGGCTGGTGATGGAGCTCGTCAAGGACGGCATGGCCGCGAATGCGCGCTCTGCTGGGCTGAACTTTACCGAACTGACTGATGCGAGCGATGGCGCCCTCACCTTCCGCCGACCGGATGGCGGCACCTTCGCGGTGAGGCCTAAACTGGTGGTGAACGCAGCCGGCCCGTGGATCGACCGTGTCAACGCGCTGCTCGGCGAGGAGACGAAGCTGATCGGCGGGACAAAGGGGTCTCACATCCTCTTGAAGCATGACGAGCTGATCCGCCGACTCGACGGGCGGATGATCTATTTCGAAGCCGATGACGGCCGCATCTGCCTCGTCTTCGATTATCTCGGACGGGCACTCGTCGGCTCGACCGACATTCCTGCCAAGGACCCAGACAATGTGCGCTGCGAGGAGGACGAGATCGACTATTTCCTGGCAAGCCTGCGCTCGCTCCTGCCGGGGCTCGAATTCGACCGCAGCCAGATCGTCTATACCTATGCCGGCATCAGGCCGCTGCCCGCCTCCGATGCGGCCAATCCCGGCCTCATCAGCCGCGACCATAGCGCACCGGTTCTGGAGCCCAACGCCCGCCGCCCCTTCCCCGTGATTTCGCTTGTCGGCGGCAAGTGGACGACCTTCCGCGGCTTTGCCGAGGAGGTGGCGGACACGGTGCTCTCGCGCCTGAAGAGACCGCGCCAGCGCTCGACACGGGATCTGCCGATCGGCGGAGGCCATGGCTTTCCCATGGATGCCGGTGAACGGAAGATATGGATCGACCGCGTTGCCCGCACGAGCGGCACGTCCGCCGAGCGGGCCAAAGAATTGCTCTACCGATACGGCACCTGGGCAGAGCGGATGCTCTCCGAGCGGTCGGCACACGCGGACAGCGAACGGCTGCAGGATGCCCCGGGCTACAGCCTCGCCGAACTCGCCTGGATTGCCCGCCATGAACTGGTGGAGCACCTCGCCGATATCGTGCTGAGGCGCACCACGCTTGCCGTGACCGGGCTGGTCACGGCCCGCGATCTCGAACGGATCGCCGATGTGCTCGCAGACGTCCTGGGTTGGGACAGCGCACGACGGCAGAAGGAGATCGAGGATACGAAGGCCGTTCTCGTCCGCGATCACGGAATTCGTCTTTGAACGACGCAAATCGCCGCCGGTGTGGCGCAGGCGGACTTGTGAAAGGCGAAAAGTCTTCCTAATCTATGGATGTTCTCAGGGCGGGGTGAAACTCCCCACCGGCGGTATCGGGCGAAGCCCGGAGCCCGCGAGCGCTTCCGGTTCTGCCGGAAGGTCAGCAGATCCGGTGCGATGCCGGAGCCGACGGTTACAGTCCGGATGAAAGAGAACTTGCAGGAAGCGGACCCTCTCCCGAGGGACCGTCAACGCCGTGCATGTTCGCCCAAGGGATGTTTGGGCCGGGGAAGCGCTCTCGCGCGGCCAAGGCTCTGATCGAAACTTTGCCGCAACCGGCAAGACCCTTGAAAGGCAAGAGAAATGACCATTACCGTAAAACCTGAACGCAACCGTATCGCCGTCATCCGCGCGCGCTGGCATGCCGACATCGTCGACAACGCCGTCAATTCCTTCGCATCCGAATGGGAAGCGCTCGGCGGCGTGAAGGGCGAGATCGACGTGATCGACGTGCCCGGCGCACTGGAAATCCCGCTGCATGCACAGACGCTGATCAAGACCGGCAAATATGCCGCCGTGCTCGGCGTCGCCTTCGTTGTCGATGGCGGCATCTACCGCCACGACTTCGTCGCCGGCACCGTGCTCGACGCCATGATGCGCGTGAGCCTGGATACCGATACGCCCGTGCTTTCAGCCGTGCTGACGCCGCATCACTTCCAGGAGAGCGAAGCGCATATCGGCTTCTTCAAGAGCCATTTCGTGCTGAAGGGGAAGGAAGCGGCCCATGCGGCCAAGGCGATCCTTTCCCAGCGCGCAGCTCTCGCCCTCGCCTGATGTTCCCTTGGCCGGGCGTCCTGCCCGGCCAATCCTGCCCGCAATGCGCGAAAGGGCAGCAAAGCTGACCAAATTTTCGCCATCGTGCCGCAAGACCACTTCTCCGCTCCCGCAAACCCGTGATATGCGGGTGCAACGTTTTCAGGGCGAAGCCCGAAGGGCAGGAAGAGGAAGGTTCAAGCGCATGAGCACGCAATCGTCGATCCCGAATTTCACCATCGAACGGCACCCCTCGCCGGTATCGGACGCGGACCGGGCCAAGGTTCTGGAAAATCTCGGCTTCGGCAAGGTGTTCACCGATCACATGGTCGTCGTGCGCTGGAGCCCGGACAGGGGCTGGTATGACGCGAAGGTTACCGCCCGCAAGCCGCTCGAGATCGATCCCGCCGCTTCCGTTCTTCACTATGCCCAGGAAATCTTCGAGGGCATGAAGGCATACCGTGCCGAGGACGGCCGCATTCTCCTCTTCCGGCCCGAGCAGAACGCCCGCCGCTTCAACGAGTCGGCTCAGCGCATGGCCATGCCCGAGGTTCCGGAGGACCTGTTCCTCAAGGCAGTCGAGGAGCTGGTCGCGATCGACAAGGCCTGGGTTCCGGGTGGCGACGCCAGCCTCTATCTCCGCCCCTTCATGTTTGCGAGCGAGAGCTTCCTCGGCGTGCGTCCCGCGCTCGAATATCTCTTCGTCGTCATCGCCTCCCCGGTCGGTGCCTATTTCAAGGGCGGCAGCAAGGCCGTGAAGCTCTGGGTCGAGACCGGCTATACCCGCGCGGCAGCAGGCGGCACCGGTGCAGCCAAGTGCGGCGGCAATTACGCCGCGAGCCTCGTCGCCCAGGCGGAAGCCGCCAAGCGCGAATGCGACCAGGTCGTCTTCCTCGATGCGGCCGAGCACAAGTGGGTCGAAGAACTGGGCGGCATGAACGTTTTCTTCGCCATGAATGACGGCACGCTGGTGACCCCGCCGCTCGGCGGCACGATCCTGCCGGGCATTACCCGCAAGTCGATCATCCAGCTCGCCCGCGAGCGCGGCCTCAAGGTCGAGGAGCGCCCCTATTCCTTCGCCGAGTGGCAAGACGACGTGAAGTCCGGCCGCATGACTGAAGCCTTCGCCTGCGGGACCGCCGCCGTTCTCGCCGGTATCGGCACAGTGCGCCACGCGGATGGCGAGTTCAAGGTGGGCAATGGCGAGACGGGTGCGCTCACCACTTCGCTCCGCGAAGAACTCGTCAACCTGCAGCGCGGCATGACCAATGACGAGCGCGGCTGGACCCGCACCATCGCCGCCTGATCCCGTCAAAGGCCATTTAAACGAAGAAAGCCCGCCGTCACCGGCGGGCTTTCTTCGTTGCGGGAATTGTATCAGCCCATGCGCTCGGAAGCGTAGGAGCCCGGGCTTGCCGGGAAGACGACCGTGCGGTGGCCGTCGAGGAAGACGCGGTGGTGGATATGTGCGTGGATCGCGCGCGCCAGCACCTGGCTCTCGACGTCGCGGCCGATCGAGACGTAGTCGGCGGCCGATTGGGCATGGGTGATACGGGCGACGTCCTGTTCGATGATCGGGCCTTCGTCGAGATCTGCAGTGACGTAATGCGCCGTTGCGCCGATCAGCTTCACGCCCCGCTCGAAGGCCTGCTTGTAGGGGTTCGCACCCTTGAAGCTCGGCAGGAAGGAGT
>CAMFHT010000195.1 GCA_945952245.1 uncultured Rhizobium sp.
ACGAGGTGGTCGGCAACCAGACCCGCGTGAAGGTCGTCAAGAACAAGATGGCGCCGCCCTTCAAGCAGGTCGAATTCGACATCATGTATGGCGAGGGCGTCTCCAAGACCGGCGAACTCATCGACCTCGGCGTCAAGGCCGGGATCGTGGAAAAATCCGGCGCCTGGTTCTCCTATAACAGCCAGCGTCTTGGCCAGGGTCGTGAGAATTCCAAGACCTTCCTGCGCGACAATCCCGATCTCGCGCGCGAGATCGAGACGGCGCTGCGACAGAATGCGGGCCTCATCGCCGACCGCTTCCTGCAGAACGGCGGGCCTGATGGCCAGGAGGATGCCGGCGAGGACATGTAAGCCGCCGCGCCAGCGAATATTTTAGAAAACCGGCCGTTCATCCCGCGATGAGCGGCCGGTTTGCTTTCGTGCTGCTGGACAGGGCAAATGGGGGACGATAAAAGCCAGTGATTTTGATGGATGGAACCGCCTGCGGGCGGGAATGAAGGGCGTGCCATGAGCGGTGTGAATGAGATCCGGTCGACATTCCTCGACTACTTCAAGAAGAACGGTCACGAGGTCGTCTCGTCGAGCCCGCTCGTGCCGCGCAACGATCCGACGCTGATGTTCACCAATGCCGGCATGGTGCAGTTCAAGAACGTGTTCACCGGCCTCGAAAGCCGTCCCTATTCCACGGCCGCGACCGCGCAGAAATGCGTGCGCGCCGGCGGCAAGCACAACGATCTCGACAATGTGGGCTATACCGCGCGCCACCATACCTTCTTCGAAATGCTCGGCAATTTCTCCTTCGGCGATTATTTCAAGGAGCGCGCCATCGAGCTTGCCTGGAACCTGATCACGAAGGAATTCGGCATCGACGCCAAGCGCCTGCTGGTCACGGTCTATCACAATGACGACGAAGCCTTCGATCTCTGGAAGAAGATCGCCGGCTTCTCCGACGACCGCATCATCCGCATCCCGACCTCGGACAATTTCTGGGCCATGGGCGATACCGGCCCCTGTGGTCCCTGCTCGGAGATCTTCTACGATCACGGCGATCATATCTGGGGCGGTCCCCCCGGCTCGCCGGAAGAGGATGGCGACCGTTTCATCGAGATCTGGAACCTCGTCTTCATGCAGTACGAGCAGGTGACGAAGGAAGAGCGCGTCTCGCTGCCGCGTCCCTCGATCGACACCGGCATGGGCCTCGAGCGCATCGCTGCTCTGCTGCAGGGCAAGCACGACAATTACGACATCGACCTTTTCCGCGCGCTGATTGCGGCCTCGGTCGAACATACCGGTGTTGCTGCAGAGGGTGAGCGCCGCGCGAGCCATCGTGTCATCGCCGACCATCTGCGCTCCTCCGCCTTCCTCATCGCCGACGGCGTGCTGCCTTCGAACGAAGGCCGCGGCTACGTGCTCCGCCGCATCATGCGCCGCGCCATGCGCCATGCGCAGCTTCTCGGCGCGCGCGATCCGCTGATGTGGAAGCTCCTTCCGACGCTCGTCAACGAGATGGGCCGCGCCTATCCGGAACTGCAGCGCGCCGAAGCGCTGATCTCGGAGACGCTGAAGCTTGAGGAAACCCGCTTCCGCAAGACGCTCGAGCGCGGCCTGACCCTCCTCTCGGACGCGACTGCCGACCTCACCGAAGGCGACAGCCTCGATGGCGAAACCGCCTTCAAGCTCTACGACACCTATGGCTTCCCGCTCGACCTGACGCAGGACGCGCTGCGTGCCCGCAACATCCATGTGGACCTCACCGGCTTCAACGACGCCATGCAGCGGCAGAAGGCGGAGGCCCGCGCCCACTGGGCGGGTTCGGGCGACAAGGCCAACGAAACGATCTGGTTCGAGCTCAAGGAAAAGCACGGCGCGACCGAGTTCCTGGGCTATGACACCGAGCGGGCCGAAGGCGTGGTGCAGGCTCTGGTGCGCGACGGCAAGGCCGTGGACGAAGTCAGGGCCGGCGAAGCCGTGCAGGTGGTCGTCAACCAGACCCCGTTCTACGGCGAATCCGGTGGCCAGATGGGCGATACCGGCGTGATCGAGACCGACACGGCCAAGCTCAAGGTCACCGACACGCAGAAGAAGGGCGAGGGTGTCTTCGTTCACTCCGCCGAAGTGGTGTCCGGTTCGATCAAGGCCGGCGAACCCGTCGTTCTGACGGTCGATCACGATCGCCGTGGAAGGCTGCGCGCCAACCATTCCGCAACCCATCTTCTGCACGAGGCCATGCGCGAGGTTCTCGGCACGCATGTCGCCCAGAAGGGGTCGCTGGTCGCGCCCGAACGCCTGCGCTTCGACGTGTCGCATCCGAAGCCGATGACGGCGGACGAGCTGAAGGTGATCGAGGACATGGCGAACGAGATCGTCGTCCAGAACGCCCCTGTCTCCACCCGCCTGATGAGCGTGGACGATGCCATTGCCGAGGGCGCCATGGCGCTGTTCGGCGAAAAATACGGCGATGAGGTCCGCGTCGTCTCGATGGGCCGTGCCGTGCGCGGCGAAAAGAGCGGCAAGCCCTATTCGCTGGAGCTCTGCGGCGGCACCCATGTCGGCGCGACGGGCGAGATCGGTCTCGTGCGGGTGCTCTCGGAAAGCGCCGTCGGCGCCGGCGTCCGCCGCGTCGAAGCGGTGACCGGTGATGCGGCGCGCGCATACCTCTCCGAACAGGACGAGCGCGTGAAGGCGCTCGCGGCCGTCCTGAAGGTCCAGCCGGGCGACGTGGTGGTCCGCGTCGAAAGCCTGATGGACGAGCGCAAGAAGCTGGAGCGCGAGCTCGCCGATGCCAAGAAGAAGCTCGCCATGGGCGGCGGTTCTTCAGGCGGCGGCGATGCGCCGGTTGACGTCGGCGGCGTCAAGTTCCTTGGCAAGGTGCTTACGGGCGTCGAGGCGAAGGATCTGAAATCGCTGGCGGATGAAGGCAAGGCGAGCCTCGGTTCGGGCGTCGTCACATTCGTCGGCGTTTCGCCGGATGGCAAGGCCAGCGCCGTCGTCGCCGTCACCGGCGATCTCACTAGCCGCTTCAGCGCGGTCGATCTGGTGCGCGTGGCCTCCGCCGCACTGGGCGGCAAGGGCGGCGGCGGCCGCCCCGACATGGCCCAGGCCGGCGGTCCGGATGGCGCGCAGGCCGATGCGGCCATCGAAGCCGTGAAGGCCGCACTGGCCGGCTGAACCGGGAAGCGCGAACTTTGAACGAAAGGCCCTCTTGCCGCCGGCAAGGGGGTTTTTTTTGGGGCCGGTCATTGACCCCGTGGGTCACAGCTTTCGTTTAAGCGGAACGACCAGCGGGAATTGCGGTATCAGCTCCTCGCTCCTGAACCATGGTCTATTCAAGCATTCGCTTCGATTGCTTCGGCCCTGCTGTCGATGCCATGCGCGGCATCCTGTTTTTTCAGTGCCGCCAGCGCAGCATTCAGATCCGGTAGAAAGCGGACCCGCGGTTCGTGCACCTCATGGCTTTCCAGCACTTGTCTGACATGAGGTTGCGCACCGGTGATCACCACGTCCGCGCCCGTCTTCTCAGCCTTCCGCAGCGCGCCTTCGATCAGGTTTGCGGCGGTCGAATCCATGAAGGGAACCCCGGAGCAATCCAGCACTACATGACGATAGCCGCCGCCGAGCCGGTCGAGCAGGGGGCCTGCCTGGGCTGCGGCGCCGAAGAAGAGAACGCCCTCGATGCGGTAGAGGAGAATGTCGGCGCCGAGGCCTTCCACCGGGTTTTCCGCGAGATCATCAGGGTTTGGGGCAAGCCCTTCGCTCACGCGCAGCGACTTGCTCATGCGGTCGATGAAGAGCACGGCGGAAAGGGCAAGGCCGGTGACGATGCCTTCGGTGAGATCGCGGAACACGACCATCAGGAAGGTCGCCGTCAGCACCAGCGCATCGGCGTGGGAGGAGCGGAGGAGGGCGGAGACGGCAGGTTTTTCAACCATGTTCCAGGCGACGACGGCGAGCACGCCCGCAAGGCTCGCGAGCGGAATGTAGCCCGCAAGCGGTGCGGCAACCAGCATGAACAGCAGAACGAAGAGCGCGTGCAGCATGCCGGAGACCGGGCTCGTGGCGCCGGAGCGGACATTGGTGGCGGTACGGGCAATCGTTCCCGTCACGCAGATGCCGCCGAAGAGAGCCGAGCCCATGTTCGCCACACCCTGTGCAACGAGCTCCATGCTGGACCGGTGCCTGCGGCCGGTCATGCTGTCGGCGACGACGGCGGAGAGCAGGGATTCGATGGCGCCGAGCAGGGTGAAGGCGATCGCGTCCGGCAGCACCGCCGTGACCTTTTCCAGCGAGAACGGCGGCAGGCTCGGCATGGGCAGCGTGCGCGGTATGCCGCCGAACTTGCTCTCTATGGTGTCGACGGGCAGTGACAGGGCTGCCGCGAGAGCCGATGCGATCACCACCGCGATCAGCAGGCTCGGCCAGGACGGCCGGTATGTCCTGATGAGCAGGATCAGAGCGACGGTGCCGAGTGAAAGCGCAACGGCGGAAACGTTGACGGTGGTGGCAGCACCCGCGAGTGCGGTGAGCTTGGGCAGGATGGCCGCGGGCTCTGGCCCGGCCAGATGCAGGCCGAGAAGATCGTGGATCTGGCTGGAAAAGATGATGACGGCGATCCCCGCCGTAAAGCCGACCGTGACGGGGTAGGGGATCAGCCGGATGTAGCGCCCGAGCCGCAGAAAGCCGGCGATACCCAGGAAGATGCCGGAGAGAAAGGTGGCGAGCACCAGCCCGTCCAGCCCGTTGCGGGCAACGCATGCGGAGACGAGCACGATGAAGGCGCCGGCAGGCCCGCCGATCTGGTGCCGGCTGCCGCCGAGTGCGGAGACGAGGAAGCCGCCGACAATGGCCGTGAAGAGCCCGCGGTCCGGCGTGACACCCGATGCGATGGCGATTGCCATGGAAAGCGGCAGCGCCACGATGGCGACGGTAAGCCCAGAGAGCGCGTCTACCTTCAACCGGTCGAGACCGTAACCTTCCTGAAACACGGTCACCAGTTTCGGAACAAGCCTGTCTGTCATGCTCAACCCCCGCCAAGCCACTGATGTGCAGCGACTATCCGCCTTCTGGCTGGATCGCGCCTTGCGTTTCATCAAGCGGATCCGAAATTCAGCAGGATTTGCAAAATCAGCTCATGCTTGGGTGAAGCCGTTGAAGCCAAGGACTTGACCATGAACAGCAACGCCCCCTGTATCTGGGCTGCTTATGAAGATCGCCTCCGCCGCGTAACCGCCCATATCCATGATCATCTCGACGAGGATCTGGACATGGACCGGCTGGCAGAGGTGGCCTGCATGTCTCCCTATCACTGGCACCGCATCTATCGCGCCGTGCATGGGGAAACACCGGTCATGACAGTCCGACGGCTTCGGCTGCAGGCCGCTGCCAATGCCTTGGCGCGGACGGATCGGCTGATCCGGGAGATCGCGCGTGAAAGCCGTTACCCAAACCTGCAATCCTTCACCCGAACCTTCAAGGCAGCCTATGGCCTGCCGCCAGCGGAATATCGCCGAAGCGGCGGCCACGCGGCCCTGAGGACAGCCATGACCATGGGAGATCCTGGAATGTATGACGTGACGTTTCGCGACATGAAGCCGGTCGAGGCGGTTGGCATCGACCACCGCGGCGCCTACACCTCTATCGGCAAAGCCTTCGAGACACTG
The DNA here is from genome assembly GCA_945952245.1 of uncultured Rhizobium sp. GTDB lineage: Bacteria > Pseudomonadota > Alphaproteobacteria > Rhizobiales > Rhizobiaceae > Gellertiella. Next base: position 5,657 of record CAMFHT010000195.1, read on the forward strand.
GGCGGGCTGATGTATTCCCGCAACCTCTTCGGCCCGGGCCAGAAGATGTACGGTGTCTACTATGACGATCCGGAGAGCGTGCCGGAGAGTGAATTGCGCTCCACCGCTGCCTTTGGCCCGGTTCCAGAGGGGGCAAAGCTCGACCTGCCGCTACGACCGCTCGAGATTGCCGGCGGCCGCTATGCGGTGCTTACCCACAAGGGACCCTATGCGGAGCTGGCTCTCGCCTATCAGTGGCTCTACCGCACCTGGCTGGCATCCCAGAATCTCGAGATCCGCAACGAGCCGGCGCTGGAGATCTACCTGAACACACCGCGCGAAGCAGCGCCGCAGGATCTCATGACGGAGATCTGCATTCCGATCGTCTGAGGCTTTATATGGCCGCCGCTTCAGCCGGCGGCCTTCATGGCCTCTCCCTCCGCTTCGCAGAGTGCATGGGTGCGGCGATAGGCTTCGCGGCTGGTGACACGCCCTGCATAGGCCTCGAAGGCCGGGCGCTTCTCGATCGAGCCGAACATCAGGCCCCAGGCGACGGCGGAGCCGACATAGACGTCCGCCGCCGTGAACCGGCTGCCGGCGATGAAATCATGGGCGGAGACGGCTTTTTCCAGCGTGTCCATCACGGCTTCATAGGAACCATAGCCGCTCATGCCGCGTCGCTCGTCCGGCACCACGAAGCCCATGGCGCGGTTGGTCACGGCCTGTTCCAGCGGGCCGGCCGCAAAGAACATCCAGCGGTAATAATCCGCCCGTTCGTCCGCCCTCGGCGCGAGGCCGGCTTCCGGAAAGGTTTCGCCCATATAGGCGCAGATCGCCGCGCATTCGGTGATCACCTTGTCGCCATGCTTCAGCGCCGGCACCTTGCCCATCGGGTTCACGGTCCGGTAGTCCGGCGCTTTCATCTTCGGGCCGAAGGGCACGTTGACCACTTCATAGGGCTGGCCCGCTTCTTCCATCATCCAGCGCGCAATGCGGCCGCGCGACATAGGATTGGTGTAGAGCGTCAGATTTTCTGCCATTTGTTCCTCCCTTGTTCTTGCTGCAGGTTAACGACATGCCGTAACAAGACAACAAAAAACCCGGCGTGGAGCCGGGTTTTCCGATGTCATTTTCGATGATTTCAGGCGGCCATGGCCTTCTGCAGGTTCTCGTCGATCTTGTCGAGGAAGGCGCTGGTGGAGAGCCAGGGCTGATCCGGACCGATCAGGAGCGCGAGGTCCTTGGTCATGAAGCCGGATTCGACGGTCTGGACGCAGACGCGTTCGAGCGTGTCGCAGAAACGGGCAAGCTCGGCGTTCTCGTCGAGCTTGGCGCGGTGGGCGAGGCCACGGGTCCAGGCGAAGATCGAGGCGATGGAGTTTGTCGAGGTTTCCTGGCCCTTCTGGTGCTGGCGGTAGTGGCGGGTCACGGTGCCGTGCGCTGCTTCGGCTTCGACCGTCTTGCCATCCGGGGTGAGCAGAACCGAGGTCATCAGGCCGAGCGAGCCGAAGCCCTGGGCCACGGTGTCGGACTGCACGTCGCCGTCATAGTTCTTGCAGGCCCAGATATAGCCGCCGGACCACTTGAGCGCGGAAGCGACCATGTCGTCGATCAGGCGGTGTTCGTAGGTGATGCCGATCTCTTCGAACTTTGCCTTGAATTCGGCCTGGTAGACTTCCTCGAAGATGTCCTTGAAGCGGCCGTCATAGGCCTTGAGGATGGTGTTCTTGGTCGACAGATAAACCGGCCACTTGCGCATCAGGCCGTACATCATCGAGGCGCGCGCGAATTCGCGGATCGATTCGTCGAGGTTGTACATGGCGAGTGCCACGCCGGCGCCCGGAGCCTTGTACACTTCCTTCTCGATCGTCTGGCCGTCTTCGCCGACGAACTTGATGGTCAGCGTGCCCTTGCCCGGGAACTTGAAGTCGGTTGCCTTGTACTGGTCACCGAAGGCGTGACGGCCGACGACGATCGGCTTCGTCCAGCCGGGAACCAGGCGCGGCACGTTCTTGCAG
>CAMFHT010000196.1 GCA_945952245.1 uncultured Rhizobium sp.
AAACTGCCCATGGCAAGGGCGAGACCCAGCAATGGGTATATACCGTCGTCTTCTCTGCACCGGAACTCTGGGGCGAGGGGGCCGATCCCGCCCATACCGTGTCCATCGATGCCTGGGAGAGCTATCTTGAGCGCGTATGACACTCTCTCGCCGCTTGCCCAGTCGCCCGGCCTGCCGAAATCCGCAGAAGGCGATCCCGTCTTTGCAGAACCCTGGCATGCGACCGCCTTCGCGCTGACGGTACATCTGCACCAGAAGGGCGTTTTCAGCTGGACCGAATGGGCGGATGCGCTTTCTTCGGAGGTCAAGAAACCCGGCCGTGCGGAGGATGGCGGCGATTACTTCGATGCCTGGGTCGACGCGCTCTCCGGCCTGCTGGCTGCTCGTGGCCTCGCGGATGCGGCAACGGTCCTGACCCTGCAGAAATCCTGGCAGCGCGCTGCCGAGGCAACGCCGCATGGCGAGCCGATCCGGCTTGAAAACGATCCCGAACGCCTGCCGGCCTGAGGTCAGGCCATCTTCTTCAGCTTGAAGGGCAGGCCGGAGATCAGCGCCGGTATATAGTGCTTCTTCTGATAGAGGCCGTTCAGCGACACGCGCGGCACCGACATGATCCGCTCGAGCGTCTGAGCGCTGAGCATGCCCGGGCGTGTTGTAACGGCGATCCGGACGCCCGCCTCGCGCGCGGCCTGGAACTCCCGTTCGCCCGCGGCGCAGCCGGTTCCATAGGGATAGGCAAAGGTCGTGACGGGCTTTCCCGTGAGTGCGGCGACCGTTTCAACCGACTGCCGGATCTCGCGGCGCATCTCGTCTTCTGCGAGCCGCGCCAGCTTCCGATGCGTCATGGTATGCCCGCCGAAGCTCACGAGAGGATCGTTTGCGAGCGCGCGAAGGTCTTCCGCATTCATCAGCTCCCGCTCGACTATGCCCCTGGGGTCGATCCCTGACTCTGCGGCAAGGCGATCCAGCCGCGTGACGAGTTCCTCTTCCGGGACGAGGCGGAAGGCTTCGCAGAGACGGCAGAAGGCTTCGTGTTTTTCCTTCGCCGTGCGGGTCGGCAGCCGTTCCGGGCCCCTGCCGAAATCCATCTCGAGCCTCTCCACCTTGCCGATGAGCTCCGCCGCGGTCTCCCACCAGAGGGTCACGCTGCGGTCCACGAAGCCGGGCGCGATGAAAATGGTATAAGGCATGCCATGGCGGCGGAAGATCGGCGCGGCATGGCTGGCATTGTTCCTGTAGCCGTCATCCAGCGTGAAGCAGACGTAGCGGTTTTGGTCCGATGTATCGGCCAGACGCGCGGGCAGGTCCTCCAGCCGCGTGGGGACGAGGCCCGCTTCACGCACGGCCTGCATCACCGCCTCCAGATAATCCGGGGTGATTTCGAGATGGGCGTTGGGGTTGAAGACCCTCGGCTCGCGGGGCCGCACGTGGTGCAGGGTGAAGATGAGGCCGCGGCCGCCGGCGCGCGGAAACAGCCGGTCCATCCGGAGACGCGATATCGCCTCCAGCCCACCGACAATCGCCGCCTGCTTCAGCAGTCCTCGCAACGCTCCCGCCCCGATAACAAATCCGTGAGCAACAGACACCAAAAGTCGTAACGTCGAGTAAATGCGCGCAAGGCTATTGGCCGCTTGCTGTTGCAAACCGGTACAAAACGGGAAAATCGCTTGCCTCTTCAAGCCGAATCCTGTTCGGTCCCGCCATGCAGTTCGCACCTCAACAAGACGAAGCCCTGAAGGCGGTCTCCGCCTGGCTGAAAGAGGGCCGCTCCCCTGTCTTCCGCCTGTTCGGCTATGCCGGCACGGGCAAGACCACGCTTGCGCGCCATTTCGCCGAGCACGTGGATGGCGAAGTGCTGTTCGCGGCATTTACCGGCAAGGCGGCGCAGGTGTTGCGCTCGCGCGGCGCCACCAATGCCAAGACGATCCATTCGCTGATCTACCGCCCCCGCGGCGAGGAAGAGGTGGAGGACGAGGAGACGGGCAAGACCTCGATCGCGCCCATGTTCTCGATCAACCGCCAGAGCCCGCTGGCCAAGGCCGCACTGATCGTCATCGACGAATGCTCCATGGTGGACGAGCAGCTGGGCAAGGACCTGATGAGCTTCGGCACGCCGATCCTCGTGCTCGGCGATCCCGGCCAGCTGCCGCCGGTCTCGGGCGGCGGCTTCTTCACCAACCAGGAACCGGATTTCCTGCTGACGGAGATCCACCGCCAGGCGCGGGACAACCCGATCATCTCCGTTGCCATGCATGTGCGCGAGGGCAAGGAGCTGATGTATGGCGATTACAGCACCGTGCAGATCATCGGCCGCAACGAGATCAACCAGGATATCGTGCTCGGCGCCGATCAGGTGCTTGTCGGCACGAACAAGACCCGGCGGCGCTATAATCAGCGGCTGCGCGAGCTGAAGGGCTTTACCTCGGAATATCCGGCGTCCGGTGACAAGCTGGTCTGCCTGCGCAACGACCCGGCCAAGGGCCTGCTCAACGGCTCGCTCTGGCAGGTGATGAGCTCGTCACGCGAGACGGTGAAGCCCGGCATCAACCTGATGATCCGTCCCGAGGACGACGACATGGATCGCGGCGCGGCAAAGATCAAGCTGCTCAAGGCCGCCTTCGAGGACACGGATACGGAGATCCCGTGGACCACCCGCAAGCGCTATGACGAGTTCGACTATGGCTATGCGCTGACCGTGCACAAGGCGCAGGGTTCGCAGTGGAACGAGGTCGTTCTCTTCGACGAGAGCTGGGCCTTTCGCGATACTCGCGAACGCTGGCTCTATACTGCCATCACCCGCGCTGCGCAGAAACTCACCATCGTGCGCTGAGCGTGCTTTCGCCTACTTGATGATCCCGAGCAGCACCGCCTTCGCCACCGCCTGGAAGCGGTTGTTGGCGCTGAACTTGCGGATGATCTGGTTCTCGAAGGCCTGCGCCTCGTCCGGTTCCATTCCCAGACCGCGAGCCATGCGGGACGGTGTCAGTCCCTCCGCCATCAGCTCCAGGCACTGGATTTCCATGTCGCTGAGGCTGTGTTCCGGCGCATTGTCGTTGCCCGCCTCGTCGCCATCTTCCTCCCTGTCGAGAAGGTGGGTAATCTGCTGCATCTGGCGATGGACGGTCGAGAGGCTGGAGATCAGCTCGCGCTTGCGGATCATCAGGGCTTCCGTGAACATATCGTCCGCCTCCTGCTGGCTCTCCGCCTTTTCCAGCTCCGCCATCATGTCCTGGATGACGGCGATCGGCATGCCGACTTCGCGCGCCAGCGTGATCACGGCCATGCGGCGTGCGTCTTCCAGCGAGTAGACCCGCATCAGCCCCATGCGGCCGGCCTTTATCAGGTGCTTTTCCTCGTAGAAATGCAGCGTCCGGTGGGTCACGCCGAAGGCATTCGCCATGTCGGCGATGGCGACGGGTCCCTCGGGCAGATCGTCCGGCAGCTTGACGGCCGGCAGGAAGCGTTCCCTCGAACGGTTGCCTCCGAGGGTTTCGTCGCGGTCGAGAGACCGGGCGGAATGATCTTTCATGCAATACCTCCAATCGCGCCGGCTTGAGCCGGGCGTCAAGTCCAATTTCGTCGACATGGCCTGGGGGCGGGGCCATGGTCACGACCAGACAAACAATCCGAAAAATCAGGATGTCCGGCAAATGAACAATTCTCTCAACATCAGAGATACGCTGTCCTGATATTCAACATAATAGATCCAAATTTGGTCGTCGTAAGTGCGAAATATGATCCATCTTTATTGGTTCCCATGGTTAACCATTCGTTTCCATCACAAAGTGCGGCAAATCTTCTCTCAATCAGAGAGCTTGATGAAATCATTCGGGAAAGGCGTTGGAGTTTGAAGCGGTATTCGACTAGAAGAGGGCGGGAGGGCCAAGGCCCGTTTGTCTTCAGACCGAGTGGATACCGGAATGCCTGCAAAACTGTCCGTGAATCTCAATGCCATAGCCATGCTTCGCAACCGCCGGGATCTTCCGTGGCCAAGCGTCACGGGCCTCGGGCGGATTGCTCTTCAGGCAGGGGCTGCGGGCCTGACGGTGCATCCGCGGCCGGATCAGCGGCATATCCGCTTCTCCGACCTGCCGGAGATCCGGGCGCTGATCGACGACGAATTCCCGAAAGCCGAATTCAACATCGAGGGTTATCCGACCGAAGAATTTCTTGCACTCTGCGAGAAGAGCCAGCCGGAGCAGGTGACCCTCGTGCCGGATGACCCAAGCCAGGCTACATCCGACCATGGCTGGGATTTTCGCGCGCACCAGGATCTGTTGAAGTCGGTCATCAAGCGCCTGAAGAACGGTGGCATGCGCGTTTCGCTCTTCGCCGATGGCGATGGAGATCCGGAAGCAGTTGCCGCTGCGAAGGAAACCGGAGCCGATCGCATCGAACTCTACACCGGCCCCTATGGCGGCTGCTTCGACGATGCGGAGGCCGCTGCCCGGGAAGTCGATCTGCTTGGCCGCACGGCAGATGCTGCCCATGCGCTCGGCCTCGGCGTCAACGCCGGTCATGATCTGACTGTCGCCAACCTGCCCATGCTCGCAAAGCGCATTCCGTACCTTGCGGAAGTCTCCATCGGTCATGGCCTGACGGCGGATGCGCTGGAATACGGCATGGCCGAAACCGTGCGTCGCTTCCGCCGTGCCTGCGGCGAGACTTTTTGACATGAAAAAGCCCTTCACCGGGTGGTGACGGGCTGGTTCTTGTCCGCCGTCAGGCCGCGTCCTTCTCCGCTGTCTCCGTGCGGTGACCAAGCGCGAAATTCACGGCGGCCCCGGCATGGATGGCGGTGGAATCGAAGCCGGGCAGGGGAAGGTTCTCGGGATCGAGAAGCAGGCAGATCTCCGTGCAGCCGAGGATGACGCTGTCGGCTCCTGCGGTCTTTGCTTTCTCGATGATCGCGATCATCTTTTCCCGCGACGCGTTTCGGATGCTGCCGGCGCAGAGTTCGCTGAAGATGATGTCGTGGGTGACGCCGCGGTCTTCCGTATCCGGCACCATGACATCGATGCCGAGCTTCTTCATCCGGTCGCAGTAGAAGCCGTGCTCCATGGTGTAGCGCGTGGCGAGCAGCAGGGGCCGGCTGCGGCCCGCGGCCTTCAGTGCTGCAGCGGTTTCGTCGATGATGTGGATGAGCGGCACGCCAATGCGTGCCTGCACCTCGTCCGCAACGAGATGCATGGTGTTGGTGCAGATGAGCACGCAGGCGGAGCCGGCCCTTTCCAAGCCTTCCGCGACATCGCCGAGACGCCGCGCCGCGTCGTCCCAGCGGCCCGCCTTCTGCAGGCTGACGATCTCTTCGAAATTGACCGAGTGGAGCAGCACTTCTGCCGAGGAAAGGCCCCCGAGACGCGCGCGCACGGCCTCGTTGACCAGGCGATAGTAAACCGCCGAGCTTTCGAAACTCATTCCGCCGATCAGGCCGATCATCCGCATTGTCTGCTCCCGTGTTTGAACATGGGAAAATTCTGCCTTGATTCCAGTGCGCCTGCTTTGCAAATTTACCTGCTTATGGCAGGCTGAATGCAAAACTTTACGGCGCTTTCTCACGAAGGCGCAAAGGATTTGTGTAATGCTGGATGAACGAGACCGGAAACTCTTGTTCCTGATGCAGCAGGACGGCAGCCTGCCGGTCACCGCGCTGGCCGAGCATGTGGCGCTTTCCGTCTCCGCTTGCTCCCGCCGCATCCAGCGGCTGGAGGAGGAGTGCTACCTCGATCTGCGCATCACCGTGTTGAACCGGAGGCGCATGGGCGTGCCCACAACGCTCTTTGCGCTGGTGAAGACGGCGCATCATGCGGACGAGTGGATCGAATCCTTCCGGAAGGCGATCAGCGACATCCCCGAGATCGTGGAGGCGCATCGCCTGACGGGGCACTACGACTATCTGCTGAAGCTCATCCTGCCCTCGGTCGAGCATTACGACGTGATCTACAAGCAGATCGTCCGTCGGATCGAACTGTTCGACGTCTCGGCTTCGATCTCTATGGAAGTGCTGAAGGACGGGCTGACCATGCCGGTCAGCCATGCGCGGTGAGGGCGCCCGTCACTCCGGTTTCGGCAGCGATTTGTCCTTGCTGCATGTGCCGATCGGCAACTGCTTGAAGCTGTAGATGGCGGTGATCGTCTTCATGTCGCCGCCCGCATCCGTGTCCACCTTCATGCAGCCGCAGGCATGGCCGTAGGAGCCGTTGGTGGCGACGAAATCATGCTCGGTGAGGTCGGGAATGAGGTCCATGCCGGGCACGTCCGTCTCCTGTCCCTGGGTGGACAGGATCCAGTCGCCATCCTTGTCGGTCAGCCACCAGTTGCCGGGTGTGGGATTGACGATCCAGCCGCAGCGGTTGGCCGGCGCTGCATGAGCGGGAAGGGCGGTGACGAGGCTCGAAAGCAGGGCGAGGGCGAGAGCGGAGGGAATGACGCGCATTTTCATAGATCCCGTCAGTAGTTGACACGCGCCAGCGCCCAATGCGCCTTGCTGCAGCTGTCGTTGTCGCAAAAACGGTTGATCCAGATCGCACCGTTTCCGATGCCGACGCCTTCGCTGTTGACGATCATCTCGTCATAGCGGCCGCTGTCCAGTGCGGTCTTGACCTTGTCGTTGAAGAGTTCGTTCCAGCGGTCGGCAAGGCCTTCGGAATCCTGCACGTCCTCGCCGCTGTTGCTGAGGGGAAAATCCGTTGCCGTTGCCAGCGAATCCGGATCGTCGAAGCGGATGGCGTCCGTCACCGTGTTCAGCACGTCGTCGAAACCGTCGGCATCGCCGAGCAGGGTTTCGATCTGGTTGTGCACCTCCTCTTCGGTCGCAGCAGATGCCGGGCTGAAGGCCAGAAGCGTGGCTGCAATACAGATGGCAAAGGACAGGGCTTTCATCGTCATCCTCTCTCGAACGGGCGGGTGCCGGATGATCCGCCGACTTCTCTCGCTCTCCCTTAGCCCAACTCCGTTAATGGCCTGTATGCAGGCATCGTCACCAAATGAAAAACCGCTTTTGATTGCATCGCCGGTCATCTCGGAAAATCTTGTCTACGGCGGAGCAAACCCCTTGACCCCGACCGCCGACCGGCGCATAACACTGCGGAACCGTACCGTACGGTACTTAACGCGGAGGCAAGACTGCGGTGCCAGCCGAGACCAGAAGACAACAGGAGTTTTCCGCCCGCCAGAGCGCGGTGCTGGAGGAGGCCCTGCGTCTGCTCGTGGCCGGCGGCGAGAAGGCATTGACGACGGCGGGGGTTGCCCGCGCCGCCAACTGCTCCAAGGAAAGCCTGTACAAGTGGTTCGGCGACCGGGACGGCATGCTGTCGGCCATGATCGCCTACCAGGCGAGCAAGGTCCGCACGCTCGAAACCGAGGGCGAGCGGCTGACGGGTCCGAGCCTGCGCGAACGGCTGGAAACCTTTGCCCGCGACCTGCTGGCCGTGCTGTCCGGCGACGTGTCGCTGGCGCTTAACCGGCTGGCGATCGGCCAGGTGAGCCGCGAGAGCGCCAAGCTCGGCGAACTTCTGCTGGAGCGCGGACGCCGCCAGATCGACAAGCGGGCACGCGCGCTTCTCGATGCAGGGCAGCGGGCCGGGCTTCTCTTCTTCGCGGAAGGCGAGGACGCCTACCGCACGCTCTACGGGTTGATCGTCTCTGACC
>CAMFHT010000197.1 GCA_945952245.1 uncultured Rhizobium sp.
CCTTCACCTTCTGCGAGGTGGAGATGTTGACGACCGCGTCGAGCAGGCCCTCCGCGAGATCTGCGACCGAGGCCGGACCCGCGGCCATGGGCTGGCGCGCACCCGGCGCGACGGGCGCCGCTGCCGCGGTGGCAGGCGCGGGCGTAGCCGGCGTGACGGCGGCGGGCGATGCCGCAAGAGCCGGCGTCACCGCGCTCGCGAGGCTGCCGCCGCGGCGGGCGATCACCCGGACGGATGCAAGAAGCCGCTTCGGCCGGATAGGGATGATTCGGCTTGCCATCGTCTCTGTCGTTCCTTCTTTCCGGCACTGCATGTGAGGCCGGCATACGTCAATTGCGCGGCCTGCTTCGGCGAAGCAGGCCGGCTGCAAATTGGCGCTTTAAACGGGCTGAATCAAGAAGGGCGCGGAATTTCCTTCCGCGCCCCCGGATTTGAGCGTTCAAGCCTTGCTTACGGAGCCGCAGGCGCTGCCGGAGCCGGAGCCGCCGGAGCAGGAGCAGCCGGTACGCCGGCAGGTGCCGGGGCCTGCGGCGGCGTCAGCTTGCCGTCCGCATTGTTGAAGTAGCGGAAGAACTCCGAGTCCGGCTTCACGACGAGCGTGGTGCCGTCGCGGCCGATCGAGTCGGCATAGGCCCGCATGGAGCGGTAGAACTCGAAGAATTCCGGGTCCCTGTTGAAGGCCTCGCCGAAGACGCGGCTGCGTTCGGCATCGCCCTGACCGCGCAGGATTTCCGAGTCGCGCTGGGCGTCGGCGATGAGCTCGACCACCTGGCGATCGGCCTTGGCGCGGCGGCGCTGGCCTTCTTCCTTGCCTCGGGCGCGGATGAGCTCGGCCTCGGCCAGACGCTCGGCCGTCATGCGGTCGAAGGTCTGCTGCGAGACTTCCTGCGTCAGGTCCGTCCGGCGGATGCGGACATCCTCGACGGTGATGCCGAGGGACTGGGCGTCCTGGAACAGGTCCTCGCGAACCTCCGCCATCATCGACTGGCGCGCATCTGACAGCGCCGCATCGAAATCACGCAGACCGTAGACCCGGCGCAGGGACGCGTCGAGACGGGTGCGCAGGCGTGATTCCGCCGATTCGCGGTCCGCAGACACGGTTTCGCGGAAGCGCTGGGCGTCCGCCACGCGGTAGACCACGAAGGCATCGACCTCGTAGAACTTGCCGCCCTTGACCTGGACGCGGATGTTGTCGAGCACGAAGCGCAGTGCCTGCTTCGGCACGTACTGCACGCGGTCGGCATCCATGAAGGCGAAGGGCAGCTTGAAGTAGATGCCCGGCTCCTTCTTCACGTCGCGGATCTGGCCGAAGCGCAGCACGAGCGCCTGCTCGCGGGCATTGACCACGAAGAAGGAGGAGTAGACGACCAGAAGCAGCACGGCGAGACCGCCGAGGATCACGGTGAGACGATTGGTGTTCATCAGTTGCCTCCCTGCGACTGCGGCTTGCCGATTTCGTTGAGCGGCAGGTAGGGAACGACATTGTCGGGCCCGTCCACGATGACGCGCTTGGAGTTCTTCATCACCTGTTCCATCGTCTCCAGGTAGAGGCGGCGGCGGGTCACGTCAGGCGCATTCTTGTACTGTTCGTAGATGGAGTTGAAGCGCTGGGCCTCACCTTCCGCTTCCTTGACGACGCGGTCCTTGTAGGCCAGCGCCTCTTCGCGGTTCTGCGCTGCCTGACCGCGGGCCTGGCCGAGCTGCTGGTTGGCATACTGGTTGGCCTGCTCAACGAAGCGGCTTTCGTCCTGTTCGGCGCGCTGCACTTCGTCGAAGGCGTTGGAGACCTCGCGCGGCGGCGCCGCATCCTCGATCGCGACCGCATTGACGGAAACGCCGGAGCGGTAGCGGTCCATGGTGGCCTGGATCGTGGTCTTCACTTCCTGCGCGATCTGCTGGCGGTTGTCGCGGAAGATGTCCTGCGCCGGGCGGCGGCCGACGACTTCGCGCATGGCGCTCTCGCCCACCTGCTGCAGGGTCTCGATCGGCTCTTCGAGGTTGAAGAGATAGGCGCGCGGATCGCTGACGGTGAAGAGAACCGAGAACTGCACGTTCACGATGTTCTGGTCGCCGGTCAGCATCAGGCCGCTCGGCGCACCGGACCCGGACTTTGAGCCGATGTTCTGCTGCTGCTCGGTGATCTTCACGAGCTCGACGCTCTCGAAGGGCCAGAAGTGGAAGTGCAGGCCCGGCATGGAGACTTCGTCCTTCGGACGGCCGAAGCGGGTTTCGACGCCGCGCTCGTCCGGCTGGACGGTGTAGATGCACTGGATGAGCCAGAAGACGGCCACGACGGCCAGCACGATGACGGCCACACCGCCATTGAAACCACCGGGAACGACGGTCTTCAACCGGTCCTGGCCGCGGCGGATGATATCATCGAGATCGGGAGGCCCGCCATTGCCGCCACGCGGGCGGTTCGGTCCCTGGCCCCAGGGCCCCTTGTCATTTCCGCCGCCTCCGCCGCCGCCGCCCCAAGGGCCGCCGCCGCCATTCTGATTGCTCCAGGGCATCAAAACCTCTTCGTTCGTTGTCCAAGCGGAGGCCGGCGGGGAACCCGGCAGGCCTCGTCGAAATAAGGTTATAGGTATCGTGCGGTCCGCTTTCAACGCGAAGCACGGAACTAAACGCCGATATGCGGCAGATGCGGCAGAATGACCGCGGAAAACATGAAATTTATGCGCGCTTGCGCCTGAAATAGCTGACGAAGCGGGTGGGATAGCTGTCCTTCGGCCCCTCGGGCACGCGCTCCTCGTCGCCGGACTGCCAGATCTCGGGATCGATCGGCGGAAACACCGTATCGCCCTCCAGCACCTTTTCCACATGGGTGACGTGCAGGATCGTGGCGTGGGCGAGCATTTCCGCATAGATCTGCCCGCCGCCGATGACGGCGACCTCGGAGGCCCCGTCGCGCCGGGCAAACCCTTCCGCGAGCTCAAGCGCCTCTTCCACCGAACGCACCACGTGCACGCCATCGGGCTTGAAATGCGGATCGCGGGTGATCACCACATTCTCCCGCCCCGGCAAAGGCTTGCCGATCGACGAGAAGGTCTTGCGCCCCATCACCACCGGCCGCCCCATGGTCAGCGCCTTGAACCGCTTCAGATCTGTGGAAAGCCGCCAAGGCATATCCCCTTCCCGCCCGATCACCCCGTTTTCGGAAACCGCCACCACGAAGGTGACGTCGAGCGGCTTGTCGGGGCTGTGATCGGTCATGAGGCCTCTCCGGGGTTCGGGATGGAGAGGGTTATGTAGCGGAGTGGGTGGGGGTTGGGAATGGGGAGGAAAAATGCTTAATCAGCAAACCGGCCACTTATGCCGCGGTCCTCAGAGTGTGATCTCATGTTTTGATGCCCAGCTTAGCAACTTGGGGGTTACCTTCACCGGCCGGTTCTCGTATAAGAACGCTATGTTATTGAGTTTAGCCCAAGATGAAGCCTCGAATTCAACCGTCACATCAAACTTAGATTTCAGTATAACCATGGCATATTCACAATAGCACATGTATTCTTTTGCCAAATTAGAAAAATCTGTAATTTTTGTGGTACTTACGGCTGGCGGAGATGAAATCAACACCAATATGGCATAGAGCTCTGAGTGACCCTCTGAATCTACAATAGGGTTCGGAAACCTGCTATCCAATATGTCTCTAGCCGAATTTAGGCCTTTACTCAAAATTTCATAGCATTCCTGAGCGCAATAGCTATACATGTCAAATAGAAAGTAATCGTCAGTCTCTTTTTTGAGCTTTGCAAAATCGTTATTCTGATTTATGGTCTTTTGCTGAGAGGTGAGGTCGTCGTAAAGTTTCCAAGTATCGACCCAACGGCTCGCGTTATCCCAACGTCCTCTCTTAACGTTACCGAGCACAACCTCGTGAGTGTAAACGCTGACTAACTTACCAAGGCGGTCTATTAGGATTTCAGCCTCTATTTGCTTTCCCTCCCAAAGTTCTGCCTCGAACCCAAGCCCCTTAAACCGTTTGAAGCGGGTCAAATTTGAGTACAGGAAACTCATAAACGCTATTGCAAACGCTATGCTAGCTTGCTGCATCTCTCCATGCGTTAGAAACGCCGCACATAAACACAATGGGTAAAACCCGAAAACAGCGAATAAAGCTTTTTGCCAATTTTCTTTTATCATTGCCATCGTCGAGCGCACCTAAATATTAAAATTTCTAATATCTAAAATTCAGGGGTAAATCAAGTATGCAAAACTTGAAGACTTAACCGACGGCGACTTAAAGTCATTCAACTCCCTCACCGCTCCTGCGCCCCCTTCCCTTCCAGCACCTTCCCACGAAACTTCGCGATCCGGTTCATCCGCGTCTCAGGGTTCTCGGTCGAGGTGAGTGCGATGACGTAGCTGCGCTGGCGGCCGGGGGTGAGCGTGTGGAAGGCTTCGACGAGTTCGGCGTCGGCATCGAGCGCGTCCACGAGTTCGGGGGGAAGGTCGAGCGTGGCCGCCTCCTTCGGCGGCTTCACGCCCGCCTCCGCATAGGCCCTGGCCTCGGCGAGATAGGCGCGGATCACGGGTTCGAGGCGGGCGACGTCGGCGGCCGAGGTGAAGCGGATTGCATCCGGGTGGCGGGTGTTCGGGCCCTGTCTTTCCAAGACGCCGTCCGGGTCCTTCATCAGCGCCGCATGCATGAAGACGATGCGGAAATCGCCCCGGAGCGCGGTGATCAGCGCCACGTTGCGCTCGCCCAGCACATAGGTGGGATGGGCCCATTTGACGGTTTCGGCAAGCCCTGCCTCCCGGCAGATCCGCCGGAGCGCCACAAGCCCCTCGTTCCAGATCAGCGCCGAACAGTCCGGCGTCTCGAACCGCGCGCACCGCCCGCAGCCGCGGGTGAAGAAATCCTCGATGTCGGTGATCATCGGCATGCGCGGCTCCCTCCCAAGAACCTCAGTCGGTGGATGGCATTACACCGCCACGGGCGCGTCGATCCTCTCGTGCGACTGGTAACCCGTCACCACGAAATCCTCGATGCGGTAGCCGTCGATGCTGTCGGGCCGGCGGGCGAGCGAGAGCTTCGGGAAGGCATAGGGCGCGCGCGAGATCTGCTCCTTCGCCTGTTCCAGATGGTTGAGGTAGAGATGCACGTCGCCGCCGGCCCAGACGAGCTCGCCCGGCGCCATGTCCACCTGGTCCGTCACCATGGCGAGCAGCGCCGCCTGCTGGCAGATGTTGAACGGCGCCCCCAGCAGGATGTCGCAGGAGCGCTGGTAGACCATCAGCGAAAGCCGCGGCTTCACGCCCTCTTCCCCGAGCCCCGCGACGTGGAACTGGTAGGTCATGTGGCAGGGGTGCAGCGCCATGCGGTCGAGCTCCGGCACGTTCCAGGCGTGGAAGAGCATGCGGCGGCTCGATGGATTGGTCTTCAGCGTCTCGATGACGGTCGCCACCTGGTCGTGCTCGCGGCCTTCCGCATCCAGCCAGCGGCGCCACTGCTTGCCGTAGATCGGCCCGAGATCGCCCCATTCCATGGAGAAATTCGCATCGTCGAGAATGCGGGCCTCGAAGTCCTCCTGGCTGATCTCCTCCCCCGTCTCCTTGCGGTAGCGGGCGAGCGGCCAGTCGGTCCAGATGCGGATGTTCTCCTGAAGCAGCGAGCGCAGGTCGGTGCGGCCGGTCAGGAACCACAGCATTTCCTTGACCGCCGTCTTCCAGAACACCTTCTTGGTGGTGAAGACCGGGAGCGTGCCATCGGAGAGATCGAATCGCATCATCGCGCCGAACATGGACCGCGTGCCGACGCCGGTGCGGTCCACCCGGCGGTCGCCCTTTTCGATGAGGTGCCGGATGATATCGAGATATTGTTCCTCGGGATGCCGCATCGTCGCTCTCCGCCCCTTGCTCTGGCCTTGCGCCAGAGCTTTACAGGGTGGGGAAAGATGGGCCAATCCGCAATCGCGGGCAATCCCCAATAACGAGGATGGCGGGACGGCTCAGGCGCCGGCCTTGCGGTAGAGGGCGGCGAGCTGCGTCCGCGAAGACGGCAGTTCCGGAACCACGACCAGCGTCTTCACCTGCCCGCGCTTGAAGGCGTTGAGGAAGGGCTGGTAGTTCTGGAAGGCGACACAGCCATGCGAGCCGATGCGGCCGCGCAGCAGGTTGGTGTGGGTCAGGAGGCCCGTCCGGTTCTTCGGGTCGCGGCCGTCGATCGAGGTCATGCGGATCGCCTCGACACCGTAGAAGCGCTTCTCGCGCATGGAGAGGCGGTAAATCCCGGCCGGCGTCGGCCCGTTCATCTTCACGTGCTCGTAGCGCGGATTGTCGCGCATCACGCCGATGCCGGAATGGGCGCGCAGCTTGGAACCATCGGGCATGTAGACCGTTGCTGCAGAGACGTCGTAGATTGCGACGCGGTTGCCATTGCCCGACCAGCCGCCGGTATCGGCAGCGCTGCCACCGAACAGGCTGCCGAGGAAGGAGCGCTTCGGCTTGGTTTCAGGCTCGATCTGGGTCTCCGGCCTAGCATAGGCGAGTGCCGGCTTTTCCGCGGGAGCAGGCTTTTCGATCGAAGGCTTTGCCAGCGGAATGGTCGCCTCGATCTCGGGGCGGGCTTCCGGCAGCGGAATGTCGCTCGGCAGCGCGATGCTGTCTTCGTCTTCCTCTTCCGGATCGGCGAGAACGAGGCCGAAAGGCTGTTGCTCCTCCGCCGGCACGTCTTCCACCAGCGCAGTGACGAGCGAATTCTGCGTGGCGGATTTGGTTTCGAGCGCTGCGACCTGCTGATCCCTGGCCGGAGCTGCCGGAGCCGCGGAGGCAAGGGAAATGGCCGCAGCCTGCTGTTCCCGCCGCTTGACTTCGGCAAGCGCAAGCTCGGCGGCAACGGCGCGCTGATGCGCTGACAGGACCGCTTCGGCGCTCAGCTGGTGGCCGCGCACATCGCTCTCGGGAATGCGCAGGAAGCGGGAGGATTTGACCGCCATCGGCACGGCTGCGGGCGGGCGGATGTCGGAGACGGCAAGCTTCAGCTCGACCGGACCTTCCGAGATCGCGCGTCCCGCCTCGTGCATGGCACTGACGGCGGAGGCGAGGCCCCAGGCGGAGCCGGCAATGACGCCGCAGGTCAGCAAGGCGCCGGCTGCGATGTTCAGCGAAAGACCAAGACAGGATTTTGCTGCGGAACGCGCAGACTTCACCACAGACGCCATGACCAAAGGTACCCGATACTCGCTACGCGACCCCGCCGCGAGGAGCGCGGTCTGCGGGTCTCTACACTGGCTGTCTCGAGCGGCCATCGACGTGCCGCACCTCAGCCGATCGGATAAAGGATGAACAAATATGGTAATCAAACCCTAAACGCTCTGTTGGTTTTTCGAATGATTTTCTTTGGTGGCGGCATCCCCGGGGCTCTTGCCCATCGCCGCGTTCCCCCCGTTCGCGCCTTGGCGTCAAATCGGATGGCGGGTGATTTAGCCCGTGAGAATGGTCGAATGATGGCGCGACGCGCCGTGGCAGGGCGGCGGGAGACAAGATTCCCTGCCTCTCGTGCTGAAAGGCCTTTCCACCGCGTCCCGGACCTCCTATATGGAGGGTGCCGGCTTTCGGGCCGGCTATGGCAATAAACGGACGGTGAAATAAACCTATTGGACCCGGGGGCGGTACCCGGCGCCTCCACCACAA
>CAMFHT010000198.1 GCA_945952245.1 uncultured Rhizobium sp.
CTGCGTCACTATGCGGGACGAGACCGAATGGGTCGAAACGGTCGATCTCGGCTGGAACACGCTCGTGGGTGCGGACAGCGGAAGGATCTGCAGTGCGGTAGAGAAAGCGTTGGGAAATCCGGAAACGCGCATCAAGGCCGCATCCCCCTATGGCGATGGCAAGGCATCGGCAAAAATAGTTTCCCACCTGCTTGCGCGGTGAATCTTGAGGCCGCTCAGGACTTATAGTGCCGTAGCGCATAGGCCATTCCAGCCGCGAGCCATGACTGGAAACGGAGGTCGTTGTTGTTTACGAGCCCGTCCTTTTCATGGTCCACGACATAGCGGAGATAAGCGTCCACTGCCGGACAGTATTTAACGGAATGGGCACATGCCAACGTCATGGCGCGCAAGCCTTCGCCGACAGCCCATTCCTGGTCCGGCTGAGGCGAAATCCTTTCCCCTTTTGCGCCGATGTAGTTGGACACCAGATAGTCTGACGCTCTGAGGGCAGGTGCAAAGCTTGTGTTTAGCGCCGTAGCGCACTCAAACAGGCCGACGATCACCATCGCATGATGAGTCGGATCGGTGTCGCCCCTGCCCTTGAAGTAGGGAACATAGCCGGCCTCATCCACGCTTTCTGCAAGCACGCGGCAAGCATCTCGGGCCATTGCGACGAGAGAAGGATCGTCAAGGTCCCGGTTCAAGGCCAGTGCGGCGCGCCCAAGATCCGCAAAAACATTGAACACGAGATACTTCGCGTCGTTTGGGTTGTCCGAGTACTGGAGCCGCGGAATCGTGGGGTCGAAGTGAAACAAGGATTTCAGCGCGCAGGCTTCCTGCTGCCGCTGCCTCTGATCCGTATCAATCGTACCTGCCCGTATGGCCTCAGTCTCGGCAAGAATGACCCTGGATGTAGTATACAGGAAAATCGTATCAGCCGGATTTATTGTGCCGTCGCCGAACGCGTCCAGAGGGACGCCAATGCCCCATCCGACACAATCCCCCTTGTGAATAGATTTGGCGGTCAACTCATCAAGGATCGTATTGGACCGCGCACGAGCATCGGGAGACAGTGCGTCGCTGGCGTTTGCGTAAGCTGTAAGATAATTTGCCTGAACATCTGCAGACGTGCCACCATAGTATTCAGTGCCATCCACTGCTCCGCGTTCATAGGCATCCAGCATTCGCCGAAGTGTCGCAGAGGCCTGCTGGCGCAGCGATTCGCGTGGTTCTGAGCAAGCCAGACCGACGAGAAGAGCGGACATGGCAAAAATGCTCGCAAATAGATATCTCATGGCAATTCCATACTGTTCGTGCCAAGCACTGTGGCGCCACCACAAAGTGTGGAGAGCCTTGGCTCTATAAGAGATCAAGCGGCCCCTGTCATGACTGTATGTGCTAGGCGAGTAGACGGATCGAGCCAATGGACATCAGGCAAAGCTTCCTCATTACAGATTCTCCGTCCGCTGCAGCAGCGCCACGAGCCAATCCACGAACACCCGCACCTTGTTGCTCAAGTGGCGGGTCTGTGGGTAGACGATGTAGAGGGGAATGCTTTCGCAGGTCCAGTCGGTCAGCACCGGCACGAGCTGCCCGGCGTCGAGCGCTTCTTTCACGAGGAAGGGCGTCGTTTGCATGACGCCGAGGCCTGCCGATCCAGCACTGACGTAGGAGCGGGCATCGTTGACGGAGACAACGTAGCGCGGCGCAATGTCGAGGCTTTCCTCTCCCTTCGTATACGTCATTTCCATCACCCGGCCGGCCGGCGCGTTCAGGTAGCCGACGCATAAATGGTCGCTTTCCAGCTCCTTCGGATGGAGGGGAACGCCCTTCAGCTGCAGATAACGGGGCGCGGCATAGGTATGGAGCTGCAGCGCCCCTACCTTTCGGGCGATCAGAGATTGGTCTGCCGGCGTGCCGCCGCGCAGTGCGCAGTCGACGTTTTCGGCGAGGTAATCGACCAGCCGGTCCCCGACGCCGATGTCCAGCCGGATGTCGGGATATTTCAGGTGGAATTCGCAGAGGTTGGGGATAACAAGGTAATCGGCGAAAGCACCGGACATTTCCACCCGGAGCCGGCCCGACGGGCTGGCCTGAGACCCGGACAGGCTCGTATCCAGTTCCTCTATCTGGGACAGGATCTGCACCGCCCGCTCGTAGTAGAGCGCGCCGTCCGTCGTCACCATGACACGCCGCGTGGTGCGGTTGAGGAGACGGGTGCTCAGATGCGCCTCCAGCGCCTGGACCAGATTGGTCACGCTGGTCTTCGGCATGCCGAGGGCGGTGGCCGCACGAGAGAAATTGCCGGTTTCCACGACCCGAACGAAGACGCGCATGGCTGAAAGCTGATCCATCTCAAACCTCCAATCATCCTGATTGTCCCTGATATCGGAACATTGATGCCCAATATGGTGCGCTTGTGCGCCATGGCAGCATAATACTATGTTTTGAACATAATCAATTGCGCCGCTGATGGTGGCAGAATGTCATGGCTAACGGGTGGACAGAGCTGGAGATAGGTGAGGGCAGGGATCCATTGCCCGTGCGCGTATATCCCTATGCCACTGCCAAACCGCGCGCCCTGGTGCTCTATCTGGCCGGAAACGCGTTCCAGCCAGCGGGACAGCCACCAGAAGAACGGCCTGCCGCCAGGACGCTGGCGAGCATCGGCGCCAAGGTGCTTGAGGCGGACTATGCCGGTCCTGAAGGCGTCGTCTTTCCCGGCGCGGTCGAGAGGGCATTCGAGGCACTGAAGCGGCTTGCCGCTTGCCGCAGGCAGTTCGCGGGCCCGAGAACAAGCCTCTTCGTCGCGGGTGACGAGGCTGGCGGCAATATCGCGGCTGGCGTTGCGCTCAAGGCGCGGGACCAGATGCCGGGCGAGCTCTCGGGGCAGATCCTGCTCTCGCCGCTCATCGACCCGCAGATGGCGACGGCCTCGATGCGCGAAGCGGACGCGATCGGCATGCGGCAGCGCTGGTCGGAGGGCTGGAGCCGGTATCTGCAGGTGGCCTGCGGCTATGGTCATCCCTATGCGGCGCCATGCCAGTGTTCGCGGCTGACGGGCATCGCGCCGGCACTCATCATGACCGCGGAGGACGATCCGCTGCGGGATGAGGTCAAGGCCTATGCCGCCCGGCTCAAGCTGGCAGGGGTGACGGTTCATTGCCAAGTCGCGCCGGCCGCAAGCGGATGGGCGAACCTGTTCAAGGGCCGGGATGGGGACTGGACGGAAGCGATCGGAAAAGCCTTTTCGGCCTTTCTTGACGATTTGAAGTGAATTGGGGCCTTGGGCGCGCATGAGCGCCCGGGCCAGTTCTGGAGAACAAGCGATGACATCGACGTTGAAAAGCTGGGTCCTCTGGGCCGCCGGCCTGAGCCTTGCCGTGCCGCTTCTTGCCGCAGCGGGCCATACGGGCCTCTTTGACTTTCAAAAGGCGGCTGCGACCGAGCAGGTTGCCGCTCCACCAGCGGTTCCCGTGACGGTGGAGACGGTGAAGCCGCGCAGGATTTCCGTCTGGCAGGATTTTTCCGGGCGGCTGGAAGCAGTGGAGCGGGTGGACCTGCGTTCGCAGGTCTCCGGCGCAATCCAGTCCGTGCATTTCCGGGAAGGAAGCATGGTGAAAGCCGGTGATCTTCTGATCACCATCGATGATGCCGCCTATCGCGCGGCGGTTGCCCAAGCCGAGGGGCAGGTGGCGTCTGCCCGCGCGCGACTGGATTTCGCGGCCGCCGAGGTGGAGCGTGGCAAGGCGCTCTTCGCCAATAGAACCATCGCCAAGAGCGACATTGCCCAGCGCGAAAGCACCTATGCGGAAGCCGCGGCATCCCTCAAGGGCGCAGAGGCCAATCTTGACGCTGCCCGTATCCGCCTCGGTCACACAGAGATCCGAGCGCCGATCTCGGGCCGGACCGGCAGGCTTGCACTGACATCGGGCAACCTCGTCGCCGAAGGCGCGGCTTCGCCTTTGCTGACCACAATCGTTTCGGTCGATCCGGTCTATGCGAGCTTCAATGTGGGCGAGGATACGATAGCGAGGCTTCTGCAGAAGCTCCCGGTGCGCGATGGCGGACCGGCGCTCGACCAGGTGCCGGTCGAGATTCTTGCAGCCGGGGATGGACCTTCCATGAAGGGCAGGCTGCAGCTCGTCAATAACGAGGTCGACGAGGCGAGCGGCACCGTGCGGGTTCGCGCCCAGCTCGACAATCCGGATGGGCGTCTGATCCCCGGTCAGTTCGTGCGAATCCGCATCGGCGATCCGGGCGCCGGCGAGAAGCTTGCGATCAGCGAACGGGCGGTCGGTACGGACCAGGACAAGAAGTTCGTGCTGCTGGTCGACAAGGCCAATGTCGCAACCTACCGGCCTGTGGAATTGGGTGCCGCGGTTGAGGGTGGCCGGATCGTCGAAAGCGGTCTTGCAGCCGGCGACCGCATCATCGTCGGCGGGCTGCAGCGGGTCCGCCCCGGCGCCGCCGTTGCGCCCGAGGAAAAGGCGGCCTCCGCACAGTGACCTGAAGCGTCAGGCTACGCGCTCACAAGAAAAACCATGCGTGACCACTCGCATTCCGCCGGCTTCGGCGGAGTGACGGCTGCGTCTTTCCTCCAGAGAGGGGTGACATCCATGAACATATCCCGTTTCTTCGTCGACCGCCCGGTCTTTGCCGGCGTTCTCTCCGTCCTCATCGTGATCGCCGGCCTACTCGGAATGCGCGCGCTACCGATCTCCGAATATCCCGAGGTCGTGCCGCCCTCCATCGTGGTGCGCGCCAGCTATCCGGGTGCGAACCCCGTGGTGATCGCGCAGACCGTGGCAACGCCGCTCGAGGAGCAGATCAGCGGCGTCGAGAACATGCTCTACATGAACAGCCAGGCGACCTCCGACGGCGTGCTGACGCTGACGGTAACCTTCAAGCTCGGCACCGATCCGGACAAGGCCCAGCAGCTGGTGCAGAACCGGGTCTCTCAGGCGGAGCCCCGGCTTCCGGCGGAGGTGCGGGCGCTCGGCGTCACCACCGTCAAGAGCTCGCCCGATCTGATGATGGTCGTGCATCTGGTCTCGACCGGCGGTCACTACGATCTCACCTATCTTCGCAATTACGCGACCCTCAACATCAAGGATCGCCTTGCCCGCATCGACGGCGTCGGGCAGGTGCAGGTCTTCGGCGCGGGCGACTATTCGATGCGCGTCTGGGTCGATCCGCAGAAGGCGGCCGAATTCGGCCTTGCAGCCAGCGACATCACCAATGCCATTCGCGGGCAGAACGTGCAGGCCGCAGCCGGCATCATCGGCGCGTCCCCCAGTCTTTCCGGCACTGAAATGCAGCTGAACGTCAATTCCCGCGGCCGTCTCTCGACCCCGGAAGAATTCGGCGAAATCGTCGTCAAGACCGGCGCCGATGGTGCGGTAACCCGCCTCCGTGACGTTGCCCGCATCGAGTTGGGAGCTGCCGATTATACGCTTCGCTCGCTGCTCGACGGCAATCCTGCCGTCGCCATCCCCGTCTTCCAGGCACCCGGTTCGAATGCCATCGCAATCTCTGACGCGGTGCAGGTGGCCATGGCCGACCTGCAGAAGGCGATGCCCGAAGGCGTGCGCTACGAGATCGTCTACGACACGACCAAGTTCGTGCGCGCTTCCATCGACAAGGTGATCGATACCCTGCTCGAAGCAGTCGGCCTCGTCGTGCTCGTGGTCATTCTCTTCCTGCAGACCTGGCGGGCCTCGATCATTCCGCTGATCGCGGTTCCCGTTTCCATCATCGGCACGTTTGCCGTGATGTCGCTGTTCGGCTTCTCGATCAACGCGCTCTCGCTGTTCGGCCTGGTGCTCGCGATCGGCATCGTGGTGGACGATGCGATCGTCGTCGTTGAGAACGTCGAGCGCAATATCGAAAACGGACACGATCCGCGCGAGGCAACCTACCGCGCCATGCGGGAGGTCTCGGGCCCGATCATCGCGATCGCCATGGTGCTGGTCGCGGTCTTCGTGCCGCTCGCCTTCATCTCCGGTCTCTCGGGCCAGTTCTACCGGCAGTTCGCGCTGACGATCGCCATATCCACAGTCATCTCCGCCGTCAACTCGCTGACACTTTCACCGGCACTGGCCGCCCTGCTGCTCAAGCATCACGACGCACCGAAGGACTGGCTGACCCGCGTCATGGACGGCCTGTTCGGCTGGTTCTTCCGCGGCTTCAACCGGGTGTTCGGAGCGGCGTCCAGCGGCTATGGCCGCAGCGTCAAGGGGCTGCTCTCCCGCAAGAGCGTCGTGATGATGGTATACATGGCCCTGCTTGGCGCGACCTATGGCGTCTTCAATGCCGTGCCCGGCGGTTTCGTGCCGGCGCAGGACAAGCAGTATCTCATCGGTTTCGCCCAGCTTCCGGACGGCGCCTCGCTCGACCGGACCGAAGACGTCGTCAAGCGCATGAGCGAGATCGTGCTCGCCCAGCCGGGCGTCAAGAATGCGCTCGCCTTCCCGGGCCTCTCGATCAACGGCTTCACCATCGGTTCGAATTCCGGGATCGTCTTCGCGGTGCTTGATGATTTCGAGGAGCGGCGGGCGCCGGAGCTTTCGGCCAATGCCATTGCGGGCCAGCTCAACCAGAAGCTCGGCGCGATCAACGATGCCTTCATCGCCATGTTCCCGCCACCGCCGGTCAACGGTCTCGGCTCGACCGGCGGCTTCAAGCTGCAGATCGAGGACAAGGCCGGCCTGGGTTATGGCCCGCTCAACGAAGCAACGCAGGCCTTCCTTGCCAAGGCCTACCAGACGCCGGAGCTCGCGGGCCTGTTCTCGAGCTTCCAGATCAACGTGCCGCAGCTCTTCGTCGATCTCGACCGCGTCAAGGCGCAGCAGCTCGGTGTGTCCGTCACCGACGTGTTCGAGACTCTGCAGATCTATCTCGGTTCGCTCTATGTGAACGACTTCAACGCCTTCGGCCGCACCTACAGCGTCCGCGTCCAGGCCGACGCCAGGTTCCGGGCCAAGGCCGAGGATATCGGTGATCTCAAGGTGCGTTCGAACTCGGGCGAGATGATCCCGCTTTCGGCCCTCATGAGCGTGAAGCCGACGGCCGGGCCGGAGCGGACGACGCGCTACAACGGCTTCCTCGCCGCCGATATCAATGGCGGTGCGGCACCGGGTTTCTCCTCCGGCCAGGCGCAGGCGGCGGTCGAGCGCGTCGCGGCGGAAACCCTGCCACCGGGCATCAGCTTCGAGTGGACGGACCTGACCTACCAGCAGATCCTCGCGGGCAATTCCGGCGTGATCGTCTTCCCGCTCGCCCTGTTGCTCGTGTTCCTCGTGCTTGCCGCGCAGTATGAGAGCCTGACGCTGCCGATCGCGATCGTGCTGATCGTGCCCATGGGCCTGCTCGCCGCACTGGCCGGCGTCTGGCTGACGGGTGGCGACAACAACATCTTCACCCAGATCGGCCTCGTCGTGTTGGTGGGCCTCTCGGCGAAGAATGCGATCCTGATCGTGGAATTTGCTCGAGAACTGGAGTTGGATGGTCAGAACCCCGTCCGGGCCGCGATTCAGGCGAGCCGGCTCAGGCTTCGGCCGATCCTGATGACCTCGATGGCCTTCATC
>CAMFHT010000199.1 GCA_945952245.1 uncultured Rhizobium sp.
AGCTGCCCCAGTCGGCCGGCCACCAGTCCTGGCTGTCAGTCATCAGCGCGCGCAGGTCGTTCTTCAGTGCTTCGACGTCGAGCTTCTTCAGCTCCTCGCGATAATTGAAGCCCTTGCCCAGCGGATTGGTCTTGCTGTCATGCTGGTGGAGGATGTCGAGGTTCAGCGCATTCGGCCACCAGCTGGTGACGGAGCCGCCGGTCGCGGTCATTCCGCCGTGCATCACCGGGCATTTGCCGGTCTTCTTTACAACCGTGTCGGACATGGCTTCCCCTTTCGGCATCTCTTCATCCAGCGGTTTCAGATTAGTCTGTTTTGCGCCCCGGTCCCTTCGCGTACGGGTCAATCAGGCTGGATCAGGCAAGATGTACATCCCGGACACCGGCTCGATCCAGGCGAGTTGATCTATGACCTCGGTTACCCCTGCGGTGTTTTCCGCGGCGACGCGCGCCGCGTCGCGGGCACGCTCATCGAAAATCGCTCCGGAAAGCGCGACGACGCCCCGATCGACTTTGACCCGGATTGCATTCCCCCAGGGCTGCTTCGCAAGCTCGCCCATAACCATCTGACGAATATGCTCGTCGTCTCCCGCTTGAGGGGCTGAGGCTGGCAAGATGCGCAACATGGCCCGCATCAGATCAGAGCGCGCCACGATGCCGACGAGCCGTCCGGCCACGACAACGGGCACCCGCTTGATCCTGCGGGCGCTCATCAGTTCGACGAGTTCGTCGAGCGTGGCTCCGGGTTCGATCGTCACCGGATCACGGGTCATCACCTCTTCGACTCTTCGGCTGTGGGTCTGGACATACTCGTCGGCCTGCTTGCCGGCACTGACGATGAATTCGAGCCAGCGCGGCCGCTTGCGCACGGTTCCCAGTTCGCTGCGGCGCAGGAAATCGCCCTCCGTGACGATCCCGACCAGTTGCTTGCCGCCCGTGACGACCGGCAGACCGCTGAAATGGCTTCCCAGCATCATTTGGGCGGCTTCGGACACCGAGGCGGATGGCCCGATGGCGACAACTGGCGAGGTCATGATGTCTGCAACGCGCATGGTGATGGCTCCGGTCGAAGGGAAGCTCTGTCTCGTTGATGACCATTTCCGAAACCGCTTACGGCTTCAGAACGGGCGATTGGCCAGGAGTGCCGGGCGGCCTCTTTCTCTGCCTGCTTTCTCTGGGCGGCGCTCCGGCACATCGGCGGGTGGGCTTAGGTTGCCACGCACTCTAAGAGCATCCTCGTGGCGAACCCTTGATCTCGCGCAAATCGCAGGAAACCAGAATGAAGCCTGCGATCACAGGCTAAATTCCTGTCCTTGCCGCGGCACGACACTTGGCCAGCCCAGCTCACGCTCGATGCGGATTCGCAGTGCTTCGGAAGCCTCCGGCTCGCCATGAACGATGAACACTCGCCGCGGCGCTCGCTTGAATCCCGAAAGCCAGCGCATCAATTCGTTGCTGTCGGCATGGGCCGAGAGCATGTCCAGTTGTGCGACTTCGGCATTGATCGGCACCCAATCCCCATGGATCTTGAGATCCTTCGCGCCCTGCTGCAGCGTTCGCCCGCGTGTTCCGGGAGCCTGGAAACCCGAGAGCAGGATCGTGCATCTCGGATCGGGACCGAACGTCTTGAGATGATGGAGCACGCGCCCTCCGGTCGCCATGCCGGACGCAGCGATGACGATCTTCGGATACCGGCTCGCCGTGATCGCCTTCGACGCTTCGACATCGTCGACGTATTGAGCGGCGCCGAAGGCTCCGCGGCACGTCGCGTGGTCGAGTTTATGATCGCGCGGGTGCCGGCACATCATCTCAGTTGCGTCGATAGCCATCGGACTGTCCAGGAAGATCGGTATGGCTGCGAGGCGCCCGGCCAGCTTCAGTCTCCAGAAATAATAGAGAAGCTGCTGTGCCCGGCCGACGGCAAAGGCCGGTATGACGAGCGTGCCGCCGCGCTCCACGGTGCGTTCGGCGATCGCGCCGAGTGCCTCGGCCGGATCCTCCGCCGGATGAACCCGATCGCCATAGGTTGACTCGATCACGATGTAGTCGGGCTCTCCGCCCGAGACGGGATCTGGAAACAACGCATCGTCGTAGCGCCCGATATCGCCTGAAAACACCAGGCTGCGGCCTCCCCAGTGAATCTCGGCATGCGCGGCGCCCAGAATATGGCCGGCGTGGCGGAAACGCAGCGTCAAGCCGCTGGGTAGTGCAATCGTCTTGTCGAATGGGACGGTCGAAACATGTTCAAGAGCCCGCCGCGCATCGTGCACGCCATAAAGGGGTAAAGCGGGGGTATGCTTCGACAAATGGTGCCGGTTGAGAAACTCGGCATCCTTCTCTTGCAGGAAGGCACTGTCCATCAGGATCAATTCGGTGACGTCCCGCGTCGCTTCCGTCGCGTAGATCCTGCCGCGGAAGCCGTCCCGGACGAGCCGGGGCAGATATCCGGAGTGGTCAAGATGGGCATGCGTCAGGATGACGGCCTCGATCGTGTCCGGTTGGACCGGGAGCTTCTCCCAGTTCAGTTCGCGCAGGTTTTTGAGCCCCTGGAACAGGCCGCAATCGATAAGGATATGATGGCCGGCATAGGTTAGGAGGTGCTTTGATCCTGTGACGGTTCCGGCCGCACCGAGCGATGTCATCGTAAGCATGTGCGATCTTTCGCGGGTTTCCGTGGCAGGAGAGGATCTGGCGTCCACGCATTCGCTGTCAGGCTACGTCACGATGCGGTGGGCGATGTTGTCCGCGATGGGAACTCTGGGCGCACTGAGGTCGGAGGATCGGGCTGGCGTTGAACGGGAGCACTCCCATCACCACCGCGTATCCCGTCCGACAGGAGGCGCAGACCATTCAGCACGACCAGAACGGTACCGCCCTCATGCCCGATCACCGCGAGCGGAAGTGGCAGATCGAAGAACAGGCCGCCGGTCACCAGCACCAGCATGGCGCCGATCGCGACGACGAGGTTCTGCCGGATGATCGCAGCTGTCCTGCGTGCCAGACGGTGCGCATCGGCCAGCTTCTTCATGTCTTCTGACAGCAGGGCGACGTCGGCGGCCTGCAGTGCGACGTCCGACCCCGCTGCCCCCATCGCGATACCGACATCGGCACGAGCCAATGCGGCGGCATCGTTGACGCCATCGCCGACGAAAGCGACCTTGCCAGCACGCGCGAGGTCGCCGACCTGGAGCACCTTGTCCTGCGGCAGCATCTCGGCATGAACCTCATCGGGAGCAAGGCCAAGTTCCGCACCAATGCGCAAGGCTACCGGCCTGCGGTCACCTGTCATCATGACGATGCGGTTGACGCCTCCGGCGCGAAGCGCAGCCAGCGCCGGAGCAGAACTGGCTCTTGCTTCGTCCGCGACGCTGACGGCACCCAGAACAGTCGCGCCGCGCCCGAGGTAAACCACGGTTTGGGAACTGTCGGCGAGTTCACGGAATGCGGGATCATCGACGGAAGCGCCCATCTCCGCAACGAGGTGGGTGTTCCCGGCCCATATCGGGCCAAACACGTCGTGGCCAATGATACCGGCGCTCGGGCGGGAGCTGACGTCCACGACCTTCGCCGGCTCGATGCCGTTCGCAACAGCCTCCCGGCGGATGGCCGCCGCGACATGATGCTCCGAATGGGCTTCCAGCCCAGCCAGAAGTGAGAGAAAGCGGCGTTCCTCTCCGTCCAGGGCAACGATGAATGTCACCGCCGCTCGACCATTGGTCAGGGTTCCGGTCTTGTCGAAGGCAAAGGTATCGACCGCGGCGAGTGTTTCGAGCGCGCCGCCCCCTTTGAACAGTACGCCGCCGCGTGCCGCGGCAGAGAGGGCCGACAGGATCGCGGCTGGAACCGATATAACGATCGCGCAGGGGCTGGCCGCGACCAGAAGCGTCGCGGCCCTGTAAAGGGCCTGCTCCCAGTCCCGGCCAAGCCAATAGAAGGCCGCGAAGGCGAGACCGGCTCCCAGCAGGACCGCGATGGTATAACGCTGGCCGAACCATGCGCTGAAGCGCTCGGACGGCGCCTTCGCTTCCTGAGCCTCGGTCACGAGCCGGATCATGCGTGCGATCGTGCTGTCGCCGACCGTGCGGGTGACGGTCACGTCCAGGACCCCGTCGAGATTGACCGTGGCCTCGAAGACCTGTTGCCCCGGTTCCTTGGAGACTGGCATGGACTCGCCGGTGATATTGGCCTCGTCGATGCCGCCGCGGCCGTGCAGGATCACGCCGTCGGTCGGCACGCGTGCGCCTGGACGCAGCACCACCACGTCTCCGACGACAAGTTTGGAAGCGGGAACCTCGGCGACCGTGCCGTCCTCGCCTTTGCGGAAAGCCGTCTCCGGGCGTAGCGCCATCAGGGCCTCGACGGCACGGCGTGCACGCCCCAAAGCCTGATGTTCAAGCGTGGTCGAAATGCTGAAAAGCGTCAGTAGCACGGCGCCCTCAAACGGCGCCCCAACGGCAGCAGCGGCTATGGCTGCGACCACCATCAGCAGGTCGATGTCGAGGACGTGCTCGCGCCACAGCGCAGAGAGAGCACTCCAGGCGGCGGGGATACCGCCAGCAGCATAAACCAATACAAGGCCGGGCCATCTCAGAGCGGAGATCCCTTCGGCCGGCGGCCAGGTCCCAATGACCGCCAGGATCATTCCCAGGACCGCCAGGCCCGACATGACAGTCTCGAAATCGAACGACAGACGTTTCATCGTCACACCGCCCGGCCAATGAGGGAGCCGATCATCGCGGTGGAGGCCATCGCGACGGCCCCCCAGAACACCACCCGGACGGTTGGCTTCCAGATGCTGGCGCCGCCAGCCCGGGCACCGACCGCGCCAAGCACCGCAAGGCCGATGAGGCAGGCGATGGATACGGTCCATGCCGCCGTTCCAGCCGGCGCAAGCAGAGCAACGATCAGCGGCAGAGCAGCCCCTGTCGCGAACGTCACCGCGGAGGTGAATGCTGCCTGGACGGGCCGCGCCATCACATGGCTCGCGAGCCCGAGTTCGTCCCGTGCATGGGCTTCGAACGCATCCTTCGCCATCATCTGTTTGGCGACTTGCCGGGCCAGTTCCGGGGCCACTCCGCGCTGTTCATAAATCGCGGCGAGTTCGGCCAGTTCAGCCTCGGGCTGCGTCGCCAGTTCATGACGCTCGCGCGCCATGTCGGCTTCCTCGGTGTCGGCCTGCGAGCTGACCGACACATATTCGCCCGCCGCCATCGACATCGCCCCGGCCACGAGTCCCGCGACGCCGGCAACGAGGATTTCATGCGCCGCCGCAGTGGCGGCGGCGACACCCACGATCAAGCTCGATGTCGAGATCAGTCCGTCATTGGCGCCGAGCACAGCCGCCCGAAGCCAGCCTATGCGCTCGATGAGATGGTTTTCCTTGTGAAGGGCGCGCATGGGCACAGCTTTCGAACAGGCGTTGCAGGATTGAGCGATCATGCTTGGTCGGCGAAGGTGCCGGTTCGAGAAAACCCCCCCGTCACCCGGCAAGCAGACGTCGATCAATCCATAAATTGGAATAATTCTAAACTAAACAAGAGGCGGGGGATTTGCGCTGTGTCAAAGACCGGACTGCCGCATTCGTGGAAGCTCCCGCCATGGCGGTCCAGCCAGCCGAAGCAATTCAGGAGGCTCAAATGCCCACGACAAAGTCTGGCTCCGACGCTTTCGCGGCGGATCGGATCATGCCCGCAGTCAACGTCGAGGAAGGCATCGAGCTCATTAAAGCACAGCTCGCCTCGGCAAGCGTACTGCCTCAGAAAATCTGGGAGACACAGTTCGCGATGGCTTCAGAAATCCTGACCTTCATGGGGCGACGCATGCAAGCTCAGGCAGAGTTCTGTGCCAGGCTCGGCCACTGCACCGAGTTCGGCGAGGCAGTCGGTGTCCAACAGGATTTTGCCAGAGGTGTTGGCGGGGCCTATGCCGACGAGGCCGGGAAACTGTCGACGCTCGCCCGCAAGACCATGGATGCCTGGACCGGAGCCAGCGCCCAATACGTGTCGAACCTGACGGCCCTCCAAAAGAAGGCGGCCTGACAAGCTCCCAAGGCGGTTTTCCTGAGCCAGCGCCGACTGGCTCAGTTCGCAACTGCCAGCGCATCCTCGACGATAATTGCTTGCTCGTCGGTCGGGATAATAAAATCGCGATGCGCGAGCCGTCTCGGGTAATCCGCGCTATGTGAGTGGCGTTGGCGACCGCTGGGGCACATCGCGAAGTGACTTCACGCGAAGATCACTTTCCGGAAGCGGGCGAGCGCGAAGGCAAAATAGGCCGCACCGATCGCGATGATCTTGGCGATCTCGGGCCAGACCACGTCCAAGCCTGCGCCGCGATAGAGCACGCCTTGCGAGAAGGCCACGAAATGCGGCGTGGGGCTGAAAATCCGCATGATCCATTGCAACCAGAGCGGCATGCTCTCCATCGGCGTCGTCGCGCCCGAGAGCAGTTGCGTCACGACGAAGACGGGGATCGCGAGCAGGCCGAACTGGCCCATCGTCGTCGCCAGCGTGCCGAGCAGGATGCCGAGCGCCGCGACGGCGAAGGCATAGATCGCGGTCCCCAGCACGAAGAGCAGGAGCGAGCCGGCGATCGGGACGCCGAGCGTCCATTCGACCACAAGCACGAGCGATGCCACTGCCGCGACCAGGATGACCAGCGCGTTCGCCGTCATCTTGGCGAGCATGATCTCGACCGGCGTGACCGGCATCACCAGGAGATGCTCGACCGTACCCTGCTCGCGCTCCCGGATCAGGGCGGCGCCGGTCAGGATGATGGTCAGCAGCGTGACGTTGTTGAGAACCTGCATCACCGAGCTGAACCAGCCGGAATCGAGATTGGGATTGAAGCGCGCCCGCACCACGAGATTGATCGGCAGTGTGGTGGTGGTCTCGCGTCCTGCCTGGCGGTTCGCGATCTCCTGAGCGATGATCTGCTGGATATAGACCGTGCCGTTGCCGGCCTGGGTCATGGCTGTGGCGTCGATGTTGAGCTGCAGCGACACTGGCCGCCTGGCGAGCAGATCCGCCTGGAAGTTCGGCGGAATCTCCAGCACGAAGACGAGTCGTCCCGCATTCATCTCGGCGTCGATCTCGTTCGCGGCGATGGTCCTGGAGGCCTTGAACAGGGGCGGGCCGAAGGCTCCGAGCAGGCTGCGCGAGAATTCGGAGCGGTCCTCGTCGACGATGCCGATGGTGAGGTCGCGCGCCTCCAGCTTCACGCCGGTCGCAACCGTGTAGACCGCGATGCTGAAGGCGTAGGCTACCAGCACCAGCATGATCGGATCAGCGCGCAGGCTGCGCAGCTCCTTCACCACGAGGTGCAGGATATTCTGGAGATGAATGACGAGCCTGGTCATCTCAGGCTTCCTGCTTGCGCAGCGCGAGCTGGGCTACGACGAGGAAGAGCAGGAAGAAGAAGCCCAGCATCACCAGATTGGGCCAGAGCTCGGCCACACCCAGCCCCTTCGTGAAGACGCCGACGCTGACCGGCTGGTACCAGGCCGGCGGCAGGCTCATGCCAATGATCCGGCCGCCGCCCGAGAGCGAGGCGAACGGCACCAACAGGC
>CAMFHT010000200.1 GCA_945952245.1 uncultured Rhizobium sp.
CATCTCCACCTCGCAGAAGGTGAAGGAGGACGAGGGCAGCCCGGTGCCGCAGGTGCAGGAGGGCTCGCCCTTTCAGGATCTCTTCGACGACTACTACAAGAACAATGGCGACAGGAACGGCTCCAGCCGCACCGTGAGCTCCCTCGGCTCCGGCTTCGTCATCGACCCCTCGGGCTATGTCGTGACCAACAACCACGTCATCGAGGGCGCCGACGACATCGAGGTGATCTTCTCCAAGGGCAACAAGCTGAAGGCAAAGCTGATCGGCACCG
This sequence comes from uncultured Rhizobium sp., assembly GCA_945952245.1. Lineage (GTDB taxonomy): Bacteria > Pseudomonadota > Alphaproteobacteria > Rhizobiales > Rhizobiaceae > Gellertiella. The sequence goes on from CAMFHT010000200.1 coordinate 273, forward strand.
ACGTCAAGACCGATCTCAGCCTGCTCAAGGTGGAATCCAAGACCCCGCTCAAGGCCGTGAAGTTCGGCGACAGCCATACCATGCGCATCGGCGACTGGGTGATGGCGATCGGCAATCCCTTCGGTCTCGGCGGCTCCGTCACCGTTGGCATCGTCTCGGCCCGCGGCCGCAACATCAATGCCGGCCCCTACGACAATTTCATCCAGACGGACGCCGCCATCAACAAGGGCAATTCCGGCGGCCCGCTGTTCAACATGTATGGCGAGGTCATCGGCATCAACACGGCGATCATCTCGCCGAGCGGCGGCTCCATCGGCATCGGCTTCTCCGTGCCGTCCGAACTCGCGGCCCCCGTGATCGAGCAGCTGAAGCAGTATGGCGAGGCCCGGCGCGGCTGGCTCGGCGTGCGCGTGCAGCCGATTACCGAGGATGTGGCGGCAAGCCTCGGCCTCACCGGCACCGCGGGTGCGCTCGTTTCCGGCATCGTCAAGGGCGGCCCGGTCGAGAAGGGTCCGATCAAGCCCGGCGACGTGATCATGACCTTCGACGGCAAGCCCGTGCCTGAAATGCGCGACCTGCTGCGCATGGTTGCCGAAAGCGCCACCGGCAAGAAGGTCTCGATCGGCGTCATCCGCGACGGCAAGCCGCTGACGGTAGAAGTCACCCTCGGTCGCCTCGACGACAAGTCGACCGCCGGTGCCGTGGTCGATCCGAACACGGTCCTGCCCGAGAACAACGAGGAGGAGGTCGTGCCGGACGACCAGCAGCAGTCGCCGGACGGGGAGCAGGAGCCGGACGGCCAGCAGGCACCGGGAGCGGAGGATCAGGCCATGCCGCCCGAGCCGGACAATCAGGCGACGCCTGCGCCGGAGGAGGGGACGGACCAGGAGGAGGAGTCCTCCGATCTGCTCGGCCTGACGCTCTCGCCGCTGACGGATGCGCTGCGCGGGGAATATTCCATCGCGGCGACGGTCAAGGGCGTGGTCATCGAAGCCGTGGCCGATGGCTCGGATGCCGCGAAGAAGGGCCTCAAGGAAGGCGACGTGATCGTGGAAGTGGCCCAGAGCGGGGTTTCCGATCCCGCTGAAGTCGAGAGCAAGATCACCGAGCTCAAGCAGGAAGGCCGTCGCAATGCCTTGATGCTCGTCGCCTCGCCGAACGGTGATCTCCGCACGGTGGCGCTGCCTATCGAGTAGGAGGTGGGCTGTTCTCAGCCCACGAAGTCGTGCTTGCGGTACCCCTGGATGTAGAGCAGCGCCGTCAGGTCGCCGTGGTCGATGCGGATGCGGGCCTGGGCGGCGACGGCGGGCTTGGCGTGGAGCGCGACGCCGCTGCCGGCGAGCTGCAGCATGGCGAGATCGTTCGCACCATCGCCGACGGCAAGCACATCCGCCGACAGGATGCCGAGTCGGCCGGTCAGGCGGAGCAGGGCCTGAGCCTTTGCTTCCTTGCCGAGGATCGGTTCGGCCACCTGACCCAGAAGTACCCCGTTTTCATGCAGCAATTCGTTCGCCTGATGTTCGTCGAAACCGAGCATGGCGCCGACAGGGCCGGTGAAGAGCGTGAAGCCGCCGGAGACGAGGGCGGTATAGCCGCCGCGGGCCTTCATCGTGGCAACGAGTTCGCGCCCGCCCGGCGTCAGGGTGATGCGGCTGCGGATCACCTCGTCGATCACCTTGACCGGCAGGCCCTTGAGGAGCGCCACCCGCTCGCGCAGCGCCGGTTCGAAGGCGATCTCGCCATTCATGGCACGCGCCGTGATCAGCGAGACCTCTTCCTTGAGGCCCACTTCGGCAGCCAGTTCGTCGATGCATTCCTGGCCGATCATGGTCGAGTCCATGTCGGCGATCAGCAGCGTCTTGCGGCGGGTGTCGGCATCCTGGATGACGATGTCGATGCGCTCGCCGCCGATTGCCTCCTCCAGCGTGGCGCGGGCCTCGGCGTCAGCAGTGCCGTCGCGCAAGGGCAGGTCGCAGGCGACGCCATCCGAAAGCCAGTAGAGGCCGGACGCACCGATGGCGGATGCGGCCTTTTCGCCGAGTGCCGGAACGAGTACAGGATGAAGCGGATTGGCAATCAGCGTGGCGACCAAGGCCATGGCGGGAGACCCCTTTATCGATGACATACGACGCGATCCTGATAACCGGCCCGACCGCCAGCGGCAAGTCCGCGCTGGCGCTGAACTGGGCGGCAGAGACCGGCGGCGTCGTGATCAATGCGGACAGCATGCAGGTCTACGACACGCTGCGCGTTCTCTCCGCCCGTCCCTCGGAAGAGGAGATGGCAGGCGTGCCGCACCTGCTTTACGGCCACGTGCCCGCCGCGACGGCCTATTCCACCGGAGCCTGGTTGCGGGATGTCACGCCCATTCTGCAGCAGCTGAGGGCCGAGGGTCGCCTGCCCATCATCATCGGTGGCACCGGCCTCTACTTCAAGGCGCTCACCGGCGGCTTGTCGGAAATGCCCGTTATACCCCAGGACATCCGAAGCCGCTTGCGCCAGCGTCTGGTGGAGGAGGGGCCCGAGGCGCTGCATAGGGAACTCTCCCGGGTCGATCCCGTCACCGCGGCCCGACTTCAGTCTTCGGATGGTCAGCGCATCCTGCGCGCGCTGGAGATCTTCGAGACGACCGGAGAGCCACTTTCCCGGTTCCAGGCAAAAGCCGGGCCGGCCCTCATCGATCTGGGCAGGGCGAAGAAGATTGTCGTCCTGCCGGACCGGGCCGTACTGGCCGACCGCATCAACCGCCGCTTTGCCGGCATGTTCGAAGACGGGGCGGTTGCTGAGGTGGAGGCGCTGCTGGCACAGAACCTTTCCCCCGAACTCCCCGTGATGCGCGCGATCGGCGTGCCGGAAATCGCGGCTTACCTCAGCGGCGAGTTATCGCAAGTCGAGGCAGTAGCACGCGCCTCTGCGGCGACCCGGCAGTATGCGAAGCGGCAGATGACCTGGTTCCGCAACCAGATGGACGAGAGCTGGGAGCGGCTGGCACCCTAATCAGTCGCGCCGCAGCGTACTTAACGGCTTGCGCAGGATGCTCTCGCGCAGCGATGGCCGCGCTTCCGGTGCGCCGGCGGATGACGGGCTGTGCGAAGGGGCTTGGTGAGAGGCGCTCGCCTCGCCGTAACGATCCGAAAAGCTCGGGCTCAGCGGCGGCGGGGAGGCATAGCGCAGCGGCGAAGGTTCGCCTGATGTCGACGGCGTCGTGGTGCGGTAGACGTTCGGCACTGCCGGTGCCGGTTCGCGGAACACATCGGCCTTCCTTGGCTCCGTACGGGCCGGGCCCTGGCCCGGCAGCATGTCCGGGCGGTAAGGCTCGACCGCGGGCTCGTCCGCATAGGATCCGCCGAAACTGGAACTGGTCGATTGGCTGGCGAGCGCATAGCTCTCCAGCGGTTCGTCCTCTTCGGGGAAGGCATCCTTCTCGACGCCGCGGCCATAGGCCGCCGAGTAACTGTTCTTGAGATTGCCGATATCGACGGGCGCGACGGCGCGCATGCGGGTGACGACGGTGCGGAGATCCACCGTGTCAGGCGTTTCTTCCGACGCCACGACCTCGCCGCTGCCATTGGCCTTGGGCAGGACGGACGGATCCACCCGCTCGAAGCGCATGCGCATGGGTACCGCGATCGCCTCGCCGAAGGCGATCGCTTCGCCATTGCCGATCGACGAGATGAAGTTGGTGGTGGAGATCGAGGAGTTCGGGATCGCCGAGCGGATGATCTCCTTGTCCTTCTCGTTGGCGAGACGCATGGCAAAAAGCGTCGAGCACTGCGAGAGGATGGTCTGGTCGAGTTCACCGGGGCGCTGGGTGATGATGCCGAGCGAGACCCCGTACTTGCGGCCTTCCTTGGCGATTCGGGCAATGGCCTGCCGGGTCGGGAAGAAGCCGAGATTGGGATCGGACGGCACGTAGCGGTGCGCTTCCTCGCAGACGACGAGCATGTGAATGCCGCCATTGCTCCAGAGCGCGATTTCGAACGCCATGCGGCAGAGAACCGAGGCGACCGAGTTCACGACTTCGGAGGGAATGCCGGAAAGCTGGAACGTGCTGATCGGCCGACCGTCGCCGGGGATGCGGAAGATATGCGCCACCGTCTCCATGATCGTGTCGGTGATCGTATTGTTGGAGAACATGAAATGGTAACGCGGATCGTTGATGGCCGCGAGCACGCGCATCTTCAGCGAGCGGAGCGCAGGCTTCTCGGCCCGGCCTTCCAGCCGTCCGATGCGCTCGTCGATCAGCGCCAGCAGGTCCGCCATGCGATAGGGCACAGGCGTATCGGCGGTTACGGAGCTCTTCTCCGTCTGCCGCCGCATGATGCCGCCTTCCGAGCCGCCGCGGAAATTACGCTTCGCCTCGGGGATCAAGTCGCGCAGGATGTCGAGCTCTTCCGGTACGGCGGAGCGGCCGCGGAACACCACTTCGGCAAACTCCTCGAGCCGCATCAGCCAGAAGGGCAGGTCCAGCGTATCCGTGTCGATGACGACGGCATCGTTCGGAAAGGCTGCAGCGAATTCGTTGTGCGGGTCGAGGATGAGCACGCGGAGCTTCGGGTCGGCCTTGATCGCCTTGTTCAGAAGCAGCGAGACCGCGGTCGACTTGCCGACGCCGGTCGAGCCGACGACGGCGAAGTGCTTGGACAGCATGGAGGGAATGTGGATCGTCGCCGGCACGCTTTCGTCCTGCGAGAGCAGGCCGATCTTCTGGCTCTCATAGGCGCGGGCGGCATAGATGCGTTCCAGGTCCGAGCCGCGGATGCGATGGGCAATCGAGCCGAGATAGGGATAGGAGGAGATGCCGGTCGAGAATTCTTCGCGCCCGTCGTCGTGGACGCGGACTTCGCCCAGAAGCTCGACCTGGATGAAGAAGGTGTTGTCGTCCCGCTCCGTCCAGTGCTGGTGCTCCATTTCCATGGAGTAGCACATGGCGACGACGCGGTTTTTGCCGACGCTGATCGAGATGAGCCGGCCGACCGACCAGAGTTCCGTGAGATCCGTCCGTCCCTGTTCGGCCACCGCTGCGATGGTCGCGCGCGAGCCGTTGCACGTCACCACGCGTCCAAGCAACCGGTTGCCCGGTTTCGCCGTATCTCTGCGGTTGTCGTCCATCGGATCTTGCCGTTCCAGGGCCGGGTTCAAGGACATTCATCGTCTCCCTGTCATGGGGATCGCGGCGACAGCGGGATGCTGCGGGCCGCGGGGGATACACCCGCACATGCCAAGCGAAACTAGTTATGCGGACTTAACAACTGGTGTAGCGAGACGCATGAGATCGACGCAAATGCGCGAATCTTGGCGTGCAGCCCGAAAAAGCCGCCAGGTCTTGGTTGACGCCGCGCAAGATTCTGTTTAATCCTTCGCGCCATGAACAACTTTGTTACTCTTATTGTGGTGGGACCGCGCATGGGCAGGATGGTGTAACCATCCGGCGTCAGCCACCCATGCGCGAAACGACAGGCTCCTCAAGGAGCCTTTTTTTATGTCCTAATCCGGGCTAATAGGCCCACAACAACAGGGCTTGAAAAGCTCAAGTCTCAAGACAAGCGGAACCAGGCATGACGGGCAAAGACAATCAGATGACCGGCGCGGAAATCGTTCTCCAGGCGCTGAAGGACAACGGGGTCGAGCACATCTTCGGATATCCGGGGGGTGCGGTGCTTCCGATCTATGACGAGATCTTCCAGCAGGACGATATCCAGCACATCCTCGTCCGCCACGAGCAGGGTGCCGGCCATGCCGCCGAAGGCTATGCCCGCTCGACCGGCAAGGTCGGCGTCATGCTGGTAACGTCCGGCCCCGGCGCCACCAATGCGGTGACGCCGCTGCAGGACGCGCTGATGGACAGCGTTCCGCTCGTCTGCCTTTCCGGCCAGGTTCCGACCACGCTGATCGGCTCGGACGCCTTCCAGGAGTGCGACACCGTCGGCATCACGCGGCCCTGCACCAAGCACAACTGGCTGGTCAAGGACGTTAACGATCTGGCCCGCATCATCCACGAGGCGTTCCGCATTGCGCAGAGCGGCCGTCCGGGTCCCGTCGTCGTCGACATCCCCAAGGACATCCAGTTCGCGACCGGCACCTACACGCCGCCGGAAGCGCATGTCGCACAGAAGAGCTACCAGCCCAAGCTGCAGGGCGACCAGGCCGCGATCCAGGCTGCGGTCGAGCTGATGGCGACGGCGCGCCGTCCCGTCATCTATTCGGGCGGCGGCGTCGTCAATTCGGGTCCGGAAGCCTCCAAGCTGCTGCGCGAACTGGTCGAACTGACCGGCTTCCCGATCACCTCGACGCTGATGGGCCTCGGCTCCTATCCGGCTTCGGGCAAGAACTGGCTCGGCATGCTCGGCATGCACGGTTCCTATGAAGCCAACATGACCATGCACGGCTGTGACGTCATGGTCTGCATCGGTGCGCGTTTCGACGACCGCATCACCGGGCGTCTCAACGCCTTCTCGCCGAACTCGAAGAAGATCCACATCGACATCGATCCGTCCTCGATTAACAAGAATGTCCGCGTCGACATTCCGATCCGCGGCGATGTCGGTCACGTTCTCGAAGACATGGTTCGTCTCTGGCGCGCCCTGCCGAAGAAGCCGGAGGCCAGCCAGACGGCAGACTGGTGGAGCGAGATCAACACCTGGCGCGCGCGCAAGTCCTTCGCCTACACGAAGAGCAATGACGTGATCATGCCGCAATATGCGATCGAGCGGCTCTACGAGCTGACCAAGGACCGCGACACCTACATCACGACCGAAGTCGGCCAGCACCAGATGTGGGCAGCCCAGTATTACGGCTTCGAGCAGCCGAACCGCTGGATGACCTCGGGCGGTCTCGGCACGATGGGCTACGGCCTGCCGGCGGCGCTGGGCGTGCAGATCGCACATCCGGAAAGCCTCGTCATCGACATCGCCGGCGATGCTTCGATCCAGATGTGCATCCAGGAGATGTCGGCGGCGATCCAGTACAATGCGCCGATCAAGATCTTCATCCTGAACAACCAGTACATGGGCATGGTCCGCCAGTGGCAGCAGCTCCTGCACGGCAACCGCCTGTCCAACTCCTATACGGAGGCCATGCCTGACTTCGTGAAGCTCGCCGAAGCCTATGGCGCCGTCGGCATCCGTTGCGAAAAGCCGGGCGAACTGGATGACGCCATCCTCGAGATGATCAACGTCAAGAAGCCGGTCATCTTCGATTGCCGCGTGGCGAACCTCGCCAACTGCTTCCCGATGATCCCCTCGGGCAAGGCGCATAACGAAATGC
>CAMFHT010000201.1 GCA_945952245.1 uncultured Rhizobium sp.
GCGGAACAGAAGTAAGACCGCGGAGTGCCGTTCCCGCCGCGAGCAGAAAGATCATGACGAGCAGGGTCTTTTCCGCTGTGAAGCGCTGGGCGAGGCGAGGCGCGAGTGGCGAGAAGATGCCGAGGCAGAGCACCGGCAAGGTAGTCAGCACGCTTGCTCCCAGCGCGCCCAGTCCATAGGTGTCGCGGATTTCCGGCAGCAGCGCAGAGGCACTTGAGAAAACCGGCCGCAGGTTGAAGGCGATCAGCACGAGGCTGATTCCGAGCAGGATTCGGGATGTCGTGCTGTGAAGTGCCGGCGGCTGAGGCGGTGGAATGCTGTCTGCCTCCGCATCGATAAGCTGTTCGCTGATCGCGTCAGCCCTGTCGTCTAACCGGTCCGGCATCTGATTGTCCCTTTCGAGCCAACTGGACGAATGCGTCCGGCCGGCATGCACACCCTCCTGCCAAACGCGCGGGATGGGCGCAAGTCGCAGATCTTGCCTGTATGTCAGTTCTTCAGCACGATGCAGGCGCCGCCAACCTTGCGGATGTCGCGGCAGAGCTCGACGGCTTCCTTGCGCGTCTCACGCCCGATGCGGGCCGCGTAGCGGGCGCGTGAGCCGAACTTGCGCATCTTTTGCCGGACCAGCAGGGCCCGCTCGGCGTTCAGAGGTGCCGGAAGCCGGGCCACGGCCAGCGTGAAGAAGCGGCTGGCGCGGGCCGGATCGTAATGGGCGGCGAGCTGCACGCCCCATGGCGCCCAGTCGGCACCCTGCGCCAGAACCGGTTCATTGATCCGCCGGCTCGCGGCGAGCTGGATGCATCCGTCGATGAAGCTCTTCTTGTCGTCCAGCGCCGGTGCAGCCTTTTCTGGTGGATCATCCTTCCATCGCTCCACGGGATAACCGGTGATGGCGAAGACATAGTCGCGCGTTTCGAGTGGAAGCCTGCCGGTGGCGAGGAACCTGCGAAGACCATTCTCCCCCGCATTGTAGGCCGCCGCGGCGTAGCCGAGATTGCCGAACTCCGTCCGTATCTCGCCGAGATAGCGGGCGGAGGCGGACAGTGCATCGAGAACATGAAAGCTGTTTCCGAGGCCGCGCAGCCGCGCGGTGCCAGGCATGAACTGGGCGATGCCTTCCGCTCCGCGATAGCTAACGGCCTCCGGCTTGAAGAGGCTTTCGCGCCAGATCAGGCGGGCGAAGAATTCGGGCGGGATGTCGTTTGCCGCTGCGTAGTGCTCCAGCGCCCGGCAGAGATCCCTGCCATAACTTTCCTTGCGGATGCAGAGCGCCTCGCCGTTTGCACCGGTGCTACGGTAGAGGCAGGCCTGCTCTTCGGCGCGGCTATCCGGATCGACGGCAAACGCTCTGCTGCCTTCCAGGGTGAAACTGCCGAAGAGGAGGAGGAGCGATAGAAAAAGGCGCGTCATTACCCGAGGCTATCCTTGCTTTCCGTACGATCTTCGTCCGTGCCCGCAGCGCTTCGACAGAAAAAATGCCAAACCCGAAGTCTGAGGCAATGTTCCTGACTTATCTCGGCGGCAGGATGGAGCCGAGCGCCTTGACGAGCTCGTCATGGCCGAAAGGCTTCATCAAAAGCCTCGTCTGCGGCGCTAGGACGTCGAGATCCTTGACCGGAGCCCCCGAGGCAAGGATGGCCGGCAGGCCGGGCCGCGCAGCCCGGGCCGCAGAAATGACGCCAATTCCTGTGCCGTCGGGCAGGTTCATGTCCGTGACTAGCGCATCGATCGCGGTCCAATCCTGTCCCTGCGCCTCGCAGAGACTAGAGGTGGCAACCACTTCGAATCCTTCCGTCTGCAGCAGTTCCTCGAGTGTCATGCGCAGGAGAGGCTCGTCTTCGCATATCAGAATGCGCGTGGGAGCGACTTCCGCTTGCTGCGGCTTCCGGTCAAGGATCTGTCGAAGCTTCCAGGATAACTGTTCGCGCGTATAGGGCTTGCCGATGAACTGGATGCCAGCGTCCAGCTTACCGTCGTGAACGATCGAGTTTTCCGTATAGCCGGATGTGTAGAGAACGCCGATGCCCGGATTGATTTCCTTGGCCTTCTGGGCAAGTTCCGTGCTCTTCATCTTGCCGGGCATGACCACATCGGTAAAGATCAGGTCGACGTGCAGCCCGCTCTGCAGCACGGCCCATGCGCCATCGGGGTCCTTGGCGATGAGGACCGAGTAGCCAAGCTCCTTCAGAAGCTGAACCGCGGTTTCCCGAACGGCCTCATCATCCTCGACGACCAGAACCAGCTCGCTTCCACCGAGCACTTCCGACGTGCGATTTTCGACGCGGCTTTCTTCCTCCAACGAACGCGGGAGGTAGATCTTGACCGTCGTGCCGCGCCCGATTTCGCTGTAGATGGAGACATGACCGCCGGACTGCTTGGCGAAACCATAGACCATGGAAAGGCCGAGGCCGGTACCGCGCCCCTCTGCTTTGGTGGTGAAAAAAGGCTCGAAGACGCGTTCCAGGATCTCCTTCGGAATTCCGCTGCCGGTATCGGTGACCGCAAGCATGACATACTGGCCTGGCTTCACGTCGCTGGCCGATCGCGCATAGGTCTCGTCCAACACCGCATTGCCGAGCTCGATCGTCAGCTTTCCATGACCTTCCATGGCGTCGCGGGCATTGATCGCGAGGTTCAGCAGCGCCGTTTCCACATTGGTCGGGTCGGCAATCGTGTTCCAGAGGCCGCCGGTGTCGATCGTGTGGACCTCGATGCCCTCTCCGATCGACCGGCGGATCAGCTGATCCATGCCACGCACGACGCGGCCAAGGTTCAGCACCTTTGGTTCCAGCGGCTGGCGGCGGCCGAAGGAGAGAAGCTGGGAAGCAAGCTCCGCCCCACGCACCGTGGCCGCCATGGCGTTCTCGATGTAGCGCTCACCCCTCTCGCTCTGCGGCTGCCGTGAAAGAAGTTGCAGGCTGCCGGTGATGACCTGCAATAAATTGTTGAAGTCATGCGCGATGCCACCAGCGAGATTGCCGACAGCTTCCATCTTCTGGCTCTGGCGAAGCGTCGCCTGCGCCGCCTCAAGCTCCCGGGTCCGCTCCTCGATCCGCGTTTCGAGCGTTGCCGCCAGATGCTCGAGTTCGGCCTCGGTGCGCTTGTTGTCCTCGATGTCGGTATTGGTGCCGATCCAGCGTTCCAGCGACCCCGTGCCGTCGAAGACCGGAAGAGCCCGGACGAGGTGCCAGCGATAAACGCCGTCGCGACGCCTCAGCCGCACCTCGGTCTGGTAGGGCCGGCCTTCCTTCCTCGCAGCATCCCAATCCGGGAACGCTTTCATCTGGTCATCGGGGTGAACAGTCGCACCAATCGGTTGACCAATGACGAATTCGGGGCCTTGGCCGGTATATTCATAGACCCGGTCATTGCACCAGATGAGGTTGCCATGCGCATCCGTGGTCCAGGCATGATTGGGGATCGACTGGGCCAGCGAACGGAAGCGGCGTTCGCTTTCCTGCGCGGAAAGCTCGGCGAGCTTCTGCTCCGTGACGTCATGGCCCTGAACGAAGATCCCCTTGGTCGCTCCCGATGTGTCCCGGATCGGCTGGTAGAGAAAATCGAGGTACCGTTCCTCGAGCTTGCCATCCTCGCCGCGGGCGAGTGCGACGGGTGCTGCGCGCGCAACGAAAGGCTCGCCCGTCGTGTATACCCGGTCGAGCAGATCAAGAAAGCCCTGCCCCACCACTTCCGGCAGAGCCTCGACGAGCTTCTGCCCGAGTACCTTACGCCCGCCGATCAACGAGACATAGGCAGCGTTGGCCAGGTCGAAAACGTGTTCCGGGCCACGCAGCACCGCCATGAAGCTCGGCGCCTGCTCGAAGAGCTCGCGCAGATAGGACTGTTGTTCGGACAGGACCAGATTCTGGTTCGCCACCGCATCCGCGCGCCGCATCACGTCTGTCTCGACCAGCAAGGGCGTCTGGGAGGCCTTCTCGCGCAGCTCGTGCAGTTCCGTCACATCGACGGTATGTTGCAGCACGAAGCGTGTAGACTGATCGTCATCCGCCGTGATCGGGGTGTGGGTGGCACTCCAGTAGCGCATCTGCAGCGTGCCGTCGGGTGCCGCGATCGGGTACGGGATAAGTGGAAGGTAGTCGATCTCCCCGGTCTCGAAAGCCCGCTGCAGTGAGCTTCTCAGCAGCCGGTCGGACGTCGAGCCCGGTTCACTCGGAAAGGCCTCGAATATATTGCGTCCGATAATGCTCTCCCGGGTGCGCATGGTGACCCGCAGATAGGCCTCGTTCATGCCGACGATGGTGAAATCGCGGTCCAGGAGAACATAGGGGTTGGGCGTGCGTTCGAAGAGCCGGGATAGGAACGCACCCGACAGCTTAGTATTCCTGAACATGCAGTTTCCCGGGAAGCTGGTTGTGAAGAACGACGCTTACCACAGAGAATTGCTTTTGTTGGAGATTTATTTGTGGCCTACGTTATTTTGCAGCGGGTTTGAGCTCGTGGTCATCTTGGCCCAAGCGCGGTGACGACGCGCCGAGAGAGAGCTCCGCATTCGAGAACGAGATCGGAGTACGAAGCCCCGGAATGCCGTTCGGCTCGATCTTCATGCCGCGGTGCAAGAATTGGGGATCGTCAAACACCTCGGCAACCGTGTTGATCGGGCCGGCCGGCACGCCGACGTCTTCCAGCGCCCTGAGCAGTCCTGCCTTCGTAAAGGTCAGCGTCTTCTCGGTCAGCATCGCGGTCAGCGCATCGCGGTTCGCCACACGGGCTCGGTTGGTGGTGTAGCGCTCGTCAGCCGGAAGATCTTCACGGCCCAGCACCTTGGCGAGCCGCAGGAACTGCTGGTCATTGCCGCAGGCGATGATGATGTGACCGTCGCTGACGGGGAAGACCTGGTAGGGCGCGATGTTCGGATGCGCATTGCCGAGCCGGCGCGGGCTGTCGCCGGAGGCGAGGAAGTTCATGGCCTGATTTGCGAGCACGCCGGTCATGGCATCGAACAGAGCCAGATCCACATGCTGGCCGCGCCCGGTCACCTGCCGCTGCAGCAAAGCCGCCTGAATGCCTATGACGGCATAGAGCCCGGTGAAGATGTCGGCGAAGGCGACGCCGATCTTCTGCGGCTCGCCCTTGGGGTCGCCGGTCAGATCCATGATGCCGGCCATGCCCTGGATGATGAAATCATAGCCCGCGCGGCTGGCATAGGGGCCCGTCTGGCCGAAGCCGGTGATCGAGCAGTAAATGAGACGCGGATTGAGCTTCGAAAGGCTCTCGTAATCGAGACCGAACTTCTTCAGGCCGCCGACCTTGAAATTCTCGATGACGACGTCCGCTTCCGCGATCAGCTGCTTGACCCGTTCGAGATCGGCGTGATCGCCAAAGTTCGCCGTCATGCCCTTCTTGCCGCGATTGCAGGCGTGGAAATAGGCGGCGGACCGCTCGCCGCCATTGTCGATCCACGGCGGACCCCATTGACGCGTATCGTCGCCTTCGGGGCTCTCGACCTTGATCACCTCGGCACCGAGATCCGCAAGCGTCTGCCCTGCGAAGGGACCGGCCAGGATGCGTGCGAGTTCGACGACCTTGATACCGGCGAGCGGAGCGGTCATGGAAATGTCCCTCTTGGCGAATGTTCGTATGAAAGGTGCCAGGGCCGGCGCCTGCGCGTCCGGCCCTTCGCGCGTCTCAGAAGAAGGCCTGCAGGCCGGTCTGGGCACGGCCGAGGATCAGAGCATGGACGTCATGCGTGCCCTCGTAGGTGTTGACCGTTTCGAGGTTCTGCGCATGGCGCATGACGTGATATTCGGCCTGGATGCCGTTACCGCCGTGCATGTCACGGGCCTGGCGGGCGATGTCGAGCGCCTTGCCGCAATTGTTGCGCTTGACGATCGAGATCATTTCAGGCGCAAAATCGTGCTCGTCCATCAGGCGGCCGACGCGGAGCGAACCCTGCAGGCCGAGCGCGATTTCCGTCTGCATGTCGGCGAGCTTCTTCTGGAAGAGCTGGGTCTGCGCGAGCGGCCGACCGAACTGCTTGCGGTCGAGGCCATACTGGCGGGCGCGCATCCAGCAATCTTCGGCAGCGCCCATCACGCCCCAGGAGATGCCGTAGCGGGCGCGGTTGAGGCAGCCAAACGGACCGGCAAGACCGGAAACGCCCGGCATCAACGCATCTTCCGAGACCTCGACGCCATCCAGCACGATTTCACCGGTGATGGAGGCGCGCAGCGAGAGCTTGCCCTTGATCTGTGGCGCGGACAGGCCCTTCATGCCCTTTTCGAGGATGAAGCCGCGGATCTTGTTGTCATGGGCGGCGGATTTTGCCCAGACGACGAAGACGTCGGCAATCGGGGCGTTCGAAATCCAGGTCTTCGCACCGTAGAGCTTGTAGCCGTTCGCGGTCTTTTCGGCACGGGTCTTCATCGAGCCCGGATCGGAGCCGGCATCCGGCTCGGTCAGGCCGAAGCAGCCGATGAGTTCGCCGGAGACGAGGCCCGGCAGGTATTTGTCCTTCTGCTCTTCCGATCCATAGGTGAAGATCGGGAAGATCACGAGCGAGGACTGCACGCTCATCATCGAGCGATAACCGGAATCGATCCGCTCGATCTCGCGGGCAACAAGGCCGTAGGAGACATAGTTCGCGCCTGCCGCACCGTATTTCTCCGGCAGCGTCACGCCCAGAAGGCCGGCCTCACCCATCTTGCGGAAAAGCGAGGGATCGGTCTTCTCGTCGAGATAGGCATCCGTCACGCGCGGCAGAAGTTCGGCCTCTGCGAAAGCTGCGGCGGAATCGCGGATCATGCGCTCTTCGTCGGAAAGCTGCTTGTCAAAACGGAAGGGGTCTTCCCAGGTAAAAGCGGTCATATGGCTCATGATGGTCCTCCATGTCGTGGCAGCATACTGCCTTCTGGCGCACCCATGCACAAACCATATTTACTCCGCTCGTTTTGAGTTTTACTCATAGCGAGATGAAAGAGATCCAGAGACGACTGATCCCCTCCACAGCAGCGCTCACGGCCTTCGATGCCGTCGCGCGGCTCGGCAGTTTTTCGGCTGCGGCCAACGCGCTTTCGCTGACTGCCGGCGCGGTCAGCCGACATGTGGACGGGCTCGAGGGACAGCTTGGCGTCGTCCTGGTCAGCCGCACGAACAAAGGCATCCAGCTGACGGAAAAAGGCCGGCGCTACGCGGCAGGCGTCGCTGATATCATCGACCAGCTCAGGCTGCTTTCGCTCGAAGCCATGGCGCAGACCCATCCGGGGCAGCTGAGGCTCGCGATCCTGCCGACCTTTGGCACACGCTGGCTTCTCCCTCGCATCCCGGACTTCGTCGCGACCCATCCTGACATAACGCTAAATTTCGTGACGCGCATCGGTCAGGTGGATTTCGACCGGGACCGGCTGGACGCTGCCATTCATGTTGGTACCCCCTTTTCCGCCGGGCTCGTCTTCGAGCATCTGATGCCGGAGATCGTCCCTCCCGTATGCAGTCCGTCCTTTCTGGATGAGAACCCGAGC
>CAMFHT010000202.1 GCA_945952245.1 uncultured Rhizobium sp.
GCGAGCTCTGCGGCCGGTACGGGGCGATGAGGTGCGCGTCGCTGCTGGGCGAGACCATGTGGAGCATGATCTCGGAAATCCATTCCACCATCGACTTCGACTATGCGGCCTATACCGCCGAAAACCTCGCCCGCTTCGAGCGGGCTTACGATGCTTTCACGAGACTTTGAGGACCTGCCATGAAGGAACTGCCCACCAGCGCCAAGATCGTCGTCATCGGCGGCGGCATCATCGGCTGCTCGACTGCCTACCACCTCGCCAAGCTCGGCTTCACCGATACGGTGCTGCTGGAGCGGAAGAAGCTGACCTCCGGCACCACCTTTCATGCCGCGGGTCTCGTCGGCCAGCTGCGCACCAGCGCCAACATCACGCAGCTCCTCGGCTATTCGGTCGATCTCTACAAGAAGCTCGAGGCTGAAACGGGCCTCGGTACCGGCTGGAAGATGAATGGCGGCCTGCGCCTCGCCTGCAATGCGGAGCGCTGGACGGAGGTGAAGCGGCAGGCGACGACCGCCCAATCCTTTGGTCTCGACATGCAGCTCCTGACCCCGAAGGAGGCGCAGGAGCTCTGGCCGCTGATGACGGTGGACGACCTCGTGGGCGCAGCCTTCCTGCCGACGGACGGACAGGCGAACCCTTCCGACATCACGCAGGCGCTGGCCAAGGGCGCGCGCATGGCGGGCGCCTCTATCTTCGAGGATACGGAAGTGCTGGACCTCGAGATCGACAAAGGCCGCATCCGGGCCGTGCTCACGGAGCGGGGCCGGATCGAATGCGAGAAGGTCGTGGTCTGCGCCGGCCAGTGGACCCGCAGCTTCGCCGCCCGCTTTGGCGTCAACGTTCCGCTCGTCTCGGTCGAGCACCAGTACATGGTGACGGAAGCCTTCGGCGTGCCGTCCAACCTGCCGACGCTGCGCGATCCGGACCGGCTCACCTATTACAAGGAAGAGGTGGGCGGCCTCGTCATGGGCGGCTACGAGCCAAACCCGATCCCGTGGGCCATGGACGGCATACCCAGGGATTTCCACTACACGCTCCTCTCCTCCAATTTTGACCACTTCGAACAGATCGTGGAGCTTGCGCTCGGCCGCGTGCCGGCGCTCGAAACCGCCGGGATCAAGCAGCTGATCAACGGCCCGGAGAGCTTCACGCCGGACGGCAACTTCATTCTCGGCGAGGCGCCTGAGCTGAAGAACTTCTTCGTCGGCGCGGGCTTCAACGCCTTCGGCATCGCGTCGGGCGGCGGCGCCGGCATGGTGCTTGCCGAATGGGCGGCCAAGGGCGAACCGCCCTACGACGTCTGGCCCGTCGACATCAGGCGCTTCGGCCGCCCGCATTTCGATACGGACTGGGTGCGCACCCGCACGCTCGAAGCCTATGGCAAGCACTATACGCTGGCCTTCCCGCACGAGGAATATGCCTCCGGCCGGCCCTGCCGCAAGTCGCCGCTCTACGACCGGCTGAAGGCGCAGGGCGCCTGCTTCGGCGAAAAGCTCGGCTGGGAACGGCCGAACTGGTTTGCGGATCTGTCTGCGGGAGAAGAGGCGAAGGACGTCTACACCTATGCCCGGCAGAACTGGTTCGGCGCGGTTGGCCGGGAGCACAAGGCGGTGCGCGAGGCGGCCGTCGTGTTCGACCAGACCTCGTTCGCCAAATTCGTGCTCAAGGGCCGCGATGCCGAGCAGGCGCTCTCGTGGATTGCCGCCAACGACGTGGCGAAACCAGTCGGCTCGCTCGTCTACACCCAGATGCTCAACGACAGGGGCGGGATCGAGTGCGACGTGACGGTGGCCCGCATGGCGGAAAACGAGTATTACATCGTCACCGGCACGGGCTTCGCCACCCATGATTTCGACTGGATCAGCCGCAACATTCCGGAAGGCCTGCATGCGGAGCTGGTGGACGTGACCTCCGCCTGGTCCGTGTTGTCGCTGATGGGGCCGAAGAGCCGGGCGATCCTGGAAAAGGTCACCCGCGACGATGTTTCCAATGCGGGCTTCCCGTTCGGCAAGGTCAGGACCATCGGCATCGCCGGCTGCCCGGTCCGGGCGCTGCGCGTCACCTATGTGGGCGAGCTTGGCTACGAGCTGCACCTGCCGGTCGAATATGCCACTGCTGTCTACGACCGGCTGATGGATGCGGGCCGCGAACATGGGCTCGTCAATGCCGGCTACCGCGCCATCGAGAGCTGCCGGCTCGAGAAGTTCTACCGCGCCTGGGGCTCGGATATCGGGCCGGATCACACGCCGGTCGAAGCGGGCCTCGGCTGGGCGGTGAAGACGCGCAGGCAGACGCCCTTCAAAGGACGCGCCGCAATCGAGGCGCAGCTGCAGGGCGGGGTAAGGAAGATGCTCGCCTGCTTCGTGCCCGACGATCCCGACGTGGTGCTGCTCGGCCGCGAAACGATCTACCGCGATGGCAAGCGCGTCGGCTGGCTCACCGGCGGCGGTTATGGCTATACGATCGGCAAACCCATCGGCATCGGCTATGTCCGCAACCCGGAAGGCGTGACGGAAGACTTCGTGCTCTCCGGCACATACGAGCTGGATGTCGCCATGACGCGCGTGCCCTGCACGGTCTCGCTGAAGCCGCTCTATGATCCGGCAAACGAACGCGTTAAGGGCTGAGCCCGGGCGCGGCCCCTTGAACTTCCGGTGCCGAAAGGCCTATTAGGCGCCGGAAGCGGGTGGGCCGCTTCCAGATCTCTGCGGGGCAAGGCTTGAAACGTCTCTTCGATCTTCTGCTGGCGCTCGTCGTGCTGGTCATCGCCGCCATTCCCATGGCGCTGACCGCGCTTGCCGTAAAGCTGACCTCGAAGGGGCCGGTGCTCTACTGGTCGGACCGGGTCGGTGCAGAAAACCGCATCTTCCGCATGCCGAAGTTCCGCAGCATGCGGGTTGGCACGCCCGCGGTCGCAACGCATCTGCTCGCTGACCCGAAGAGCGCGCTGACGCCGATCGGCTCCTTCATCCGCAAGACCAGCCTCGACGAGCTGCCGCAGCTCTGGTGCATCTTCACCGGCGAGATGAGCTTCGTCGGCCCGCGCCCGGCGCTCTTCAACCAGCACGACCTGATCGCGCTCCGCACCGAATGCGGCGTCCACAGGCTGAAGCCCGGCATTACCGGCTGGGCGCAGGTGAACGGCCGCGACGAGCTGGAGATCCCGGTCAAGGTGCGTTTCGACCGTGAGTATCTGGAGCGGCAATCGCTTTCCTTCGACCTGAAGATCCTCGTCCTCACCGCCTTCAAGGTCATGGGCTCGCACGGCGTCAGTCACTGACCTTCTGGTTCGCCGCCGCGAGCCGGCCGACGGCGAGGTAGCAGAGGATCGCGGCTGCCGCGAGGCTCGCGACGATCGCAAGCGCGCCGCCGTACCCCAGACGCTCCATCGCGATCACGAAGGCGAAGGGGGCGACGGCGGAAAGGATCAGCCGCGCCGAGAGCACCTGTCCCTGCAGCCGGCCATAGCCTTCGCTGCCGAAGAGGGTGAGCGGCAGCGTGCCGCTGGTGATGCTGAAGAGGCCGCTGCCGAACCCGTAGATGATCGCGAAGGCGACGGCGCCGGGGATCATCGGTGCCAGCAGGTGCAAGATCAGCACGGAGATCGCCATGAAGCTCGCGGAGATGACGGCCAGCGACTGGGCGGGCAGGTTGCGGCCGAGCATCATGTTGGTGAAGCGGCTCGCCACCTGCGCCGGGCCGAACAGCGTGCTGACGAGCGCCGCGGTCGTGCCGAGCCCGATGCCGGTCAGGAGCGGTACCATGTGCACGAGGATCGCCGAACTCACCACCGACTGCAGCGAAAGGCCCGTCACCATCAGGAGGAAGCCGGCGCGCCGGTCCTTCTCGAGTAGAACCCCGATCACGGGGGCAGGGGCCGCGCGCTCGCCATCGCCCCGTGCGCTCTTCGTGAGCCGCGCGGAAAGCCAGGCATGCAGCGGCATGCAGATGCCGAGGTTCATCAGCGCGAAGACGACATAGATCTCCCGCCAGCCGAGATAGGTGTGGAGCAGCGTCGTGAACGGCCAGAAGAGGGTGGAGGAAAAGCCGGCGATCAGCGTCAGATAGGTGATGCTCGTCTGCCCCGCCCGCGGCTGCAGCTGAACGAGCAGCGCGAACGCCGCCCCATATTGCACCAGATTGGCCGCAAGCTCGGTCGCGACGAGGCCGGCGGTGAAGCTGATCCTTTCCGGTGCCGCTGCCGTCATCAGCAGCGAAAGCGCGCAGAGCGCCGAGCCCCAGGCCATGATGCGGCCCGCGCCGAAACGGTCGATCCAGCGCCCGACGAAGGGCGAGAGGAAACCGCCGGCGAGGAGCGCGCCGGAGAGCACGCCGAACACCCATTCCAGCGTCCAGCCGAAATCCCGGGCCATGTCGGGCGCGAGAATGCTGAAGCTGTAATACATCGTGCCGTAACCGATGACCTGCGTGAGGCCGAGTGCGGCAATGACCGCGGCGGGTACGCCCTGCTTGTCCATGAAAATCCGAGGTCCTTGCGCGGCGGCCGCATGGGTCGCCCTTGAGTCGGGCGTAAACTGCACCCGTGGCAAAAAGCTGGCAATACCGGAAGACTGACAAGGTTCTGCCGCTCCTGCTCCGGCTGCGACATGGCCGAAGAGCGCTTGCGACTGCGTCGGCAAATTGTCGAAAATTCTTTTGCTGGAGAGCAAATCCGTGTCGCATTCAAGCAATCGGCACCAATCGCGCCATGGTCTCTTGTGCGTGCCTGTGGTGCCGACCTTCGGAAACGAGGGACGGAGAATTGGGAAGCTGGTGACGCCAGCGCTGCCCCCGCAACGGTTGAGAGAGTGAAGGTGCGACGGGAGTCCACTGGGCCGGAAGGCCTGGGAAGGAGCCGCATCGGGTCCGGCCGGACCGCTCTTTCGAGCCCGGAAACCAGCCCAGGCCGACATGCACTCGACTGATCGCGGAGGGCGATCGTGAGACGGAAGACTGTTGCCACGGGTCCCGCTCCGGCCCGTGCCGATCGTCGCACGTTTCCCGCACATCCGCCGCGCCCAGTCCTTCAACCAGAGGACCGCCCATGGACATCCGCTCCGACATGCTCTCCCGTCTCCGTGCCCGCAAGCCCGGCTATACGCTCGATCAGCCCTTCTACATCGACAACGACTATTTCCAGCAGGACCTGAACGAGATCTGGTACAAGGACTGGCTGTTCATCGGCCATGATTGCGAAGTGCCGAAGCCCGGCAACTTCATGACGGTGCAGGTCGGCGCCTATCCGGTCGTCATCGTTCGCGACAATGATGGCGGCGTGCGTGCCTTCCACAATTCCTGTCGCCATCGCGGCTCCCGCGTCTGCACCGAGCATCGCGGCTCGGCGGCAAAGCTCGTCTGCCCCTATCACCAGTGGACCTACGACCTCGACGGTTCGCTGCAGTTCGCCCGCCACATGGGCGAGACCTTCGACAAGTCCACCTTCGGCCTGAAACCCGTCGCCTGCGAGCTCGCCGGCGGCTACATCTTCATCTCGCTCGCCGAGACGCCGATGGACTTCGCGCCCTTCCGCGCCATGATGGAGCCCTATTTCCTGCCGCACCGTTTGCGGGACGCCAAGATCGCGCACGAGACCACGATCATCGAGAAGGGCAACTGGAAGCTCGTCTGGGAAAACAACCGCGAATGCTACCACTGCGCGGGCAATCACCCCGAGCTCTGCAAGACCTATCCGGAAGCGCCGACCGCAACCGGCGTCAATGGCGCTGCCGATGATCCCGAGATCGTCGAACACTGGCAGAAATGCGAGGAGATCGGCCTGCCGAGCCAGTTCGCGATGGACCAGCGCGGCCAGTTCCGCGCCGCCCGCATGCCGCTGTTGCGCGATGCCGTGAGCTATACCATGTCGGGCCGCAAGGCCGTGCAGATGCGCCTCTCCGACGACATCAACATGGACCGCATCGGCACGCTGCTGCTCTTCCACTACCCCACAACCTGGAACCACGTGCTCTCCGACCATGCCGTCACCTTCCGCGTGCTGCCGATCAGCGCCACGGAAACCGCCGTCACCACCAAGTGGCTGGTGCACAAGGATGCGGTCGAGGGCATCGACTACCGGCTGGACGACCTCATCCATGTCTGGACCGAGACCAACGACCAGGACCGCCGCATCGTCGAGGAAAACGCCTTCGGCATCCAGTCGCCCGCCTATCAGCCCGGCCCCTATTCCGAGGCGCATGAGGGCGGCGTGGAACAGTTCGTCGACTGGTATTCCCGCTTCATGCAGGAGCGTCTCGGCGGCAAGTCGCCCGCCTCGCTGCGCTCGGTCGCCTGAGGGGAGGGATCATGACCATCCAACCCTTTCTGGGCGAAGTGCCGCCGGCGCTGCCGCTCGACGAAGCGCGGCCGTGGAATGCCGCGCGCCAGATGCTCGTCTGCACGAGCGTTACCGACGAGGCGCCCGATGTGAAGACCTTCACCTTCGGCGTCGAGGGGGGCGGCTGGTTCCGCTACATGCCGGGCCAGTTCATCACCGTGGAACTCAGGGCGAAGGGCGGGGATCTCCACCGCACCTACACGATCTCCTCCACCCCCTCGCGGCCCTATGCGCTGTCGATCACGGTGAAGGCCCAGCCGGGCAGCATCGGCACCCGCTGGATGTTCGACCATGTGCGGCCTGGCAGCCGTATCCGCGCCTATGGGCCGAACGGCCATTTCACGCTGGCGCGCAATCCGGCGCAGAAATATCTCTTCATCTCCGCCGGATCCGGCATCACGCCCATGATGTCCATGCTGCGCTGGCTTTCCGACACGGCACCGGGAACCGACGTGGTCTTCCTGAACTCCGCCCGCCGGCCGGAGGAGATCATTTTCCGGGAGGAGCTGGAGCTGCTTGCCAAGCGCATGCCGAACCTCTCGCTCGGCTTCCTGCCGGAGGGGCGCTCCGTCGCCTCGCCCTGGGCCGGCCTCATGGGCCGCATCGACCGGCACAAGCTCGCCATGCTGGTGCCCGATTTCATGGGCCGGGAGATCTTCTGCTGCGGGCCGGAGCCCTTCATGAAGGCGGTGAGCTCCATCGTCAGGCATGAGGGCTTCGACATGGGCCACTACCATCAGGAAAGCTTCGGCGCGACATCGATCACCGAGAGCGTCCAGCGTCAGGCGCAGGACAAGGGCGAGGGCGGTGCCGTGGAGGGGCTTTCCGTCACCTTCCTCGGATCGAACGACCGCGCCGTGGCGAAACCCGGCCAGACCGTTCTCGAAACCGCGCGCAGCGTCGGCGTGCGCATTCCCGCGGCCTGCGAAAGCGGCATCTGCGGCACCTGCAAGGTGCTGAAGCGGGAAGGCGAGGTGGAAATGAACCATAATGGCGGCATCAGCGAGCAGGACGTCAACGCGGGCTTCGTGCTCGCCTGCTGCTCGCGCCCGCTCTCCTCGGTGGAGATCCTGTCTCTTATACACATCTGACGCTGCCGACGACTCCTTACGTGT
>CAMFHT010000203.1 GCA_945952245.1 uncultured Rhizobium sp.
GGGCCTCGTGGTTGCGGACCAAGCGGAATATCCCATGCTCGCAGACGTGACGGCGGATTTCGTCTATATCCGGCTCCAGACCGGATCGGACGACGAGCCGAACTGCTATGACGAAAAGCGGATGGGACACTGGCATCATCATGTCGAAGCCTATGCGACGGGCGGTCAGCCACAGGGCCTGCACTATGCGGCGGCGGACAGAACCGCAAAGAAACAACCGAGGGATGTGTTCGCCTATTTCATTACCGAAGGAAAGGTGAATGCTCCCGCCGGAGCCCGGCATTTGCAGGCGAAATTTTCCCGCTAAACCGGGCTTGCAAAGATTTTCGGGCGGCGTAATCTTCCTTAGCCGCCTATGCACGTTTCAGTTAGTAATTTGTGACAATGTCGTAGATGCGTCATTTTTCGGCGCGGGACTCGCCCCAAGACCTGTCGGAAAGGTCGAGGTTCGCGCGATCATCTTTATTTGCGCTCTGGCAGGTTTTCACCGCCGGCGGTCAGGGGTTTGCCATGACGGGTTCCATCGTCTTCATCAATCTTGCGGGTGCCGTCGCCCTGCTTCTCTGGGCAACCCGCATGGTGCGCACGGGGGTTGAACGGGCCTATGGCCGCGTGCTCCGCGACAAGCTCCGGCTCGCGATCGGCAACCGCTTCACCGCGGCCATTGCAGGCTTCTTCCTGGCGATCGGCCTGCAGAGCGCGACGGCCGTCGCCCTGATCGTCTCGGGCTTCGTCGCCTCCGGCTATGTCAACACCACCATCGGCGTCGCGACCCTTCTCGGCGCGGACTTCGGTTCGGCCTTCGTCGTCCGCCTGCTGCGCCATGATCTTTCGCTGCTGATCCCGATCTTCATGCTGATGGGAACCATCGCCTTCCGCACCTCGGAAGCCCGCGACTGGCGCCAGCATGGGCGCATCTTCTTCGGCCTCGGTCTGCTGCTCCTGTCGCTGCGGCTTATCGGCGAGGCTTCCGACCCGCTGAAGCACAGCGACCTCCTGCCGATCGTCATCAACTATCTCTCGAAGGACTGGATCACGGCCTTTCTGCTGGCGGCCCTGCTCGCCTGGGCCTTCCATTCCAGCGTCGCTTCGATTTTGCTCTTCGCCTCGCTGGCGGACCGGCATCTGATCACGCCGGAACTGGTCATCCCGCTCGTCCTCGGCGTGAATTTCGGCGGCGCGGTGATTGGCGCCATGCTCACTCGCGGCGATGCCTCGGCTGCGCGCGTCGTGCCGCTCGGCAATGTCGCGATCCGCGGCGTCGGTACGCTGGTGGCACTGATCCTGCAGCTCGTCTTTCAGCTCTCGCCCACCGTCTTTGCCGCAGGCCCTGGCGACGCGGTGGTCCTGGTCCATATGGCGATGAATCTGGCGGTCATCATTCTCGGTCTGCCGATCTGTCATTTCGTGGCAAGAGCGCTGGAAACTTACCTGCAAAAGCCTGAAGCCGCCGTTCCCGCCAACCAGGACGAGCGCCTTTCCGCCCTCATCCCCTCCGATCTCGAGCATCCACGCCAGGCGATCAACAATGCGACCCGTGAGGTCATGGCGGTCTGCGACAAGATCGAGATCATGCTCACCCGCATTCCGGAAGTCTTCGAAAAGCCCGACGAGTCCGGCATGGCGCGCATCGAGGCGCTGGACGACGAGGTGGATCGGCTGCACCGCGACATCAAGTTCTACCTCGCCCGCATTTCGCAGAGCGCGCTCGACCCGAAGTCCGCCGCCCAGTGCCAGGATCTGCTTGGCGCCACCATCAAGCTCGAACAGACTGCCGACATCATTTCCCAGAACATGTTGACCCGCGCCCGCAAGAAGCACGCCCGCAAGATCGCCTTCTCCGACGAGGGTTGGGCGGAGCTGCGGAGCATGCACGACGAGGTGCTGAAAAATGTCCGCATGGCCTTCAACCTGCTCGTCAATCCCGATGTCGAGCACGCCCGCCAGCTGGTAGCGCAGAAGGAGAAGGTGCGCACCCTCGTCAGGCTGAGCGAGGAGAAGCACATGCAGCGCCTGCGCGACGGCAATATCGCCAGCTACGATTCGAGCTCGATCCACATCGACACGATCCGGGACCTGAAGGAGATCAACTCGCTCGCCGTCTCGATCGCCTATCCGGTGCTGGAAGATGCCGGCATGCTGCTGAAGAGCCGGTTGCTGTAGGGGGTGTCAGGCCACAGCGGCATGACATCCTCGCTCGCGTCGTCCTTCGGCTCGCCCCGAGGATCTGCCGAGGGTGGATCAAGGCTCTCCGGCGATTGCCTGGCATGAGGCTGTAAATCCCCGGGAGAAGTGTATGCGTGAGGATGACGGACCGCGCCGAGGCAGTCAGCTCTTCAGTGCTGCCAGAGTGTCCGCCGCAGCGGTCATTTCCACGAGGCGGGTGGCGCGGCGGGCGGTGGCTTCCTCGTCCTCGCCCCATTGTTCGATGGTCCAGTCCTCTTCCAGATGGGCGAGTGACCAGATGGTGGCAAGGTCGAGGTGGCCTTCCGCATAGGCGAGCGCCAGGAGGGCCGAACCGGAGATCGTGGTCATCGTATGAAGGGCCGCGAGCGCGATGGGGTCGTCGTAAGTCGCGACAACGCTGGCCACGGCGTCAATGGCCTCTGCCGGCTGTTCCTGGTACATCACGCCTTCAGCGAGGATGAAGCGGGCGCCGTGGGTGCGGGCCGCCCAGTCCAGCACCGGGTTCCAGCGCTCGGTCTGCCGCGCGACGAGCGCCTCCGGTTCGCCGGCGCGGTAGCACAGCATGTCATTGCCGGCATATTTGACGATGTCGTCGGCGACGGCCTGCGGGTCACTGGCAATACCGTCGAGTGCGGTGTTCACCAGCTTCGTCACCGGCATGGTGCCGGGGTCGATCACGTCCTTCTGCGCCTGCCATTCGCGGGCGATCATCTCGGCCAGCGCGCGTGTCGGTACGGCAAGCGGCTTCTTCGCGGGCGTCTTCACGCTGCGTCCGTCCAGCGTGACGGCGAAGCCGCCCTCGCCCTCTAAAACGCCCACCGTCTCGTAAAAGCGCTTTGGCAGCGGCTTCTTCATCTGGATCTGGGCACGGCGGATGGGGTCCGGATGGCTCAGGCCCTCGGAAAGGTCGTTCAGCAGGTCACGCATGTCTCTTACTCGCCAATGAGATCGATGAGGTGGGCGGGCGTGTGGGCAATGGCATCGGCACCGGCCTCGACCAGCGCCTCCACCGGCGCATAGCCCCAGGAGACGCCGATCGCGCGGGCGCCGGCAGCCTTCGCCATCTGCATGTCGTAGATGGCGTCGCCGACGACGACCGTCCGGGCGGGCGAAAAGCCGGCCTCGTCGCAGCACTCGGTCACCATGGCCGGGTGGGGCTTGGAAGGGCAATCGTCCGCGGTTCGGGAAACCTTGATATGGGGATGGAGATCGTGGCTGTCCATGATCATGTTCAGCCCCGCGCGGCTTTTTCCCGTCACGGCGCCGAGCGTCAGCCTGGGATCGGCGATGACAGTGTCCAGCATGGTGCGGATGCCGGGAAAGAGCGGCTCCTTGTAGCCGGTCTCGCCGCGCACGGGGCCGAAGATCGACTTGTAATAGGCCATCATGTCCATGGCTTCCGCATCCGCATGCGGCTTGCCCTGGATACGGGCGATCGCGATGTCGAGGGTGAGCCCGATGATCGACTTCGTCTTCTCGAAGCTCGGCTTCTCAAAGCCGAAATGCACGAAGGTGCGCTCCATCACGTCATGGATCAGCGCGGCGCTGTCCACCAGCGTGCCGTCGCAGTCGAAGAGTACCAGCTTCATTCGCTATCCTGTCCTGCATCCTCGATGTCGAAGCCGAGCAGGTTCCAGCTCTGCTCCATGTGCGGCGGGAGCGGTGCCGTAACCCTGAGGCGACCGCCGTTCGGATGGGGGATGTCGATGTGGCGGGCATGGAGATGCAGCCGCTTCTGGATACCGCCGGGGAAATCCCAGTTGGGATCGTCGATGAAATACTTGGGATCGCCGATGATCGGATGGCCTATGTGCAGCGCATGGACGCGCAGCTGGTGCGTGCGGCCCGTATAGGGCTCCATCTCCAGCCAGGCGAGGCTCTGGGCGGCGGTGTCGACCACACGATAGTAGGAAACGGCGTGATCGGCGCCGTCCTCGCCATGCTTGGCGATCCGCATGCGGTCGCCGTCCGGCGTCTGCTCCTTGACGAGCCAGGTGGAGATCTTGTCCTCCTGCTTGCGCGGCACGCCCTTGACCAGCGACCAGTAGGTCTTCTTGGTGTCGCGCTCGCGGAAGGCGGCGGTGAGCGATTGTGCGGCGCCGCGGGTGCGGGCGATGACCAGCACTCCGGAGGTGTCGCGGTCGATGCGGTGCACGAGGCGCGGCTTCTCGCCCTTCTTGTTGGTCCAGGCTTCCAGCATCTTGTCGATGTGGCGGGTCACCCCCGAGCCGCCCTGAACGGCAAGACCGGCGGGCTTGTTCAGCACGATCACCTTCTCGTCCTCATGCAGCACCATGCGCGAGAGAAGCTCGTGGTCGCCGGAATGCTTGAGGTCCTTGCCGGCGATCGGGCCGGTCTTCGCCTTGTCGACGTCGAGCGGTGGCACGCGCACCATCTGGCCGGGCTGCACGCGCGCATCGCTCTTCACGCGGCCGCCATCGACGCGAACCTGGCCGGAGCGGAGCAGCTTCTGCAGAGGGCCGAAGCCGAGACCGGGATAATGGATCTTGAACCAGCGGTCGAGGCGCATTCCCGCCTCGTCCGCATCCACCATGATATGTTCAATCCCTGCCATCGTTCTCACCTGCCGGTCGTCGCGGGCCAAGGGCCCAAAGCTCTTTCGGGCAGGCTTTAGAGTATTTCAGCCGTTTTGGGAAACCGCAAAACGCCGCTCCTGCCAAAAAGCCGCCGTTCTCAGAGCGCGTGGCGCATCACGGCAAGGCCGGCTGCGACCGCCAGCAGCGAAAGGACGACGCTCGCGGCGACATAAACGAGAGCAAGCGGTGCCTCGCCGCGCTCGATCAGTGCCATGGTGTCGAGCGAGAAGGAGGAAAAGGTGGTGAAGCCGCCGAGGAAGCCGGTCACCAGCAGCAGACGCAGGGGCTCGGAGGCATCGAACCGGCGCGCGATCGCCTCGATGAAGACCCCGATCACGAAAGAGCCGACGATGTTGACCGTGATCGTCCCCCAGGGAAAGCCAGGCCCCATCAGCCGTGTGGTGGCCAGACCCGTTCCATAACGAACCACCGAACCCGCTGCGCCGCCCAAAGCCACCAGAATCACGTTCAACATCGCAAAACCTCTGAAGGAACTGTTAACCGAGGCCGACAATAAAGCGCACTTCCGGCATCCGCACGGCGCTTATGGTGGATAATCGCTCAAATGCCGCCGAATTCCTCAAGAAAGCATGAACAGGCGGCGGCTAGGGTCGCGGCAGTATTAGTTGCGTTGGTGAACAGTGATGACACAAGTCTTGTCAGTCTCTGCCAATGCGGCGGCTTTTGCCATGGAGGCCCTCAAGCCCCCCATCAGAAAGGGGGCGAAAGCATCCGTCGAGGAGAACGCCCGAACCGCACTGCTGAGCGAACCGGAAATGAACACCGAGTCCATTCTGCCGCCGTCGGAGTCGATCACGGCGGTTTCCGCCCGCCTTGCCATGCTGGACAATGCCCGCGCGCACCGCGAACAGGCGACCCTGCAGGAGGCGGTGGACGCCTATATGCGTTCCGGCGCCTGATTCCCTTCCCCCAGCAGCAGGTGCCTGCTGCTCGTCTTGCGGCGCCCAGGTCCCCGGGCGCCGCATTTTTCATTTTCCGATCAGTTGTGCTTGTGTCCCCCGCCGCCAACCTTTCGCGGATCCACGACCGGCAGAGTGAGTTCGACGACCCCAGCCTTTTCGAAGGTGAAGGTGGCCTTCACCCTCTCGCCGGCGCGCACCGGCTGCTTCACGCCCATGAACATGAGGTGGAAGCCACCCGGCTGCAGCTCGACCGTCTCACCCGCCTTGACGGGCAGGCCATCCTTGACTTGCCGCATCTTCATCACTTCGCCCTGCATGCTCATCTCGTGGATCTCCACATGATCGGCAATCTCGGAGGAGACGGAAACCAGCCGGTCATCCGCGCTGCCGCCGTTCCGGATGCTGAGGAAGCCGCCGGCTACGGCCTGACCGGGCAACATGCCCTTGACGACGCCTTCGCTGAGGTCGAGATCGCCGACCTTGCCGGTACCGCCCTCGCCTGATGCCGCGGGAGCTGTCGCCGCCATCCCATCCATCTTCATGCCGTCCATGTTCATGCCCTGCATGGCGGCGTGGTCATGGTGATGTTCGTCCTCCACGGCTTCGGTGACGGTGAGCACCGGGGCCGGGTTCTTCAGGTCGTGCGGGCTCTGCCCATCCTTGGCGATCTCGTCCCAGACGACGATGCCGTCGGCACCGCATTTCTGCGTGGTGACGAAGGGCAGCGCGGTGCCTGGAGCAACGGCGCTGATCTTGCCCGATATCTCGACCGAATCGAACTGGTCGTCCGGGATCTCGCCACCGGTCCAGCGGATTTCGACTGCGCCGGATTTCACCTGCTTGCCATGGTTGTCGTAGGTCTTCTGGTAGTCGCCCTTGATGATCTCGATTTTCCAGCCGGCCTTGACCCTCGGTTTTGCGAAGACGAAACCCTCGGGGATCTTCACGTCGATCTCGGTGGTCGCCTTGCCGCCCTCGCAGCCATGGGGGATGCGAAGCTCCAGCGTAAAGTTCGATTCTGCCGGCGCTTCCGAAACGGCGAAGCCCGCATGGGCAAAGGCCTGAGCGGAGAAGATGAGGGAAAGGCCGGTCGCGGCGGCGGCGGAGATGAAGTGCTTGTTCATGATGTCGTTCCTTCCGGGCGGGCGTGGCTTCGATAGCGCATGCGCCTTGCCCATCGGCTTGAATGCCGGTTGATCGATGAAGTTCGTCAGGAAAGAACAGGCTCGGGCGGCCCGCGGGCCGTTTGTGACCGGTCTATTGCAGCGGCAATTGCCGCCTGCACCGGCAGTGGATAGGCCGTTTCGAAGGATCCGAGCGCAAAGGCCACCAGCTGCGGCGGCTCCGGCAGCAGCACGGAAGCGGAAAGCCGGCAGGCATCGCAGTCCGGCGCGGAGAACTTTACCTTGCCCTGATCCGACGGCGTGCAGAGGTCCGGTGCCGTGCCATCCGGCAGGGAGAAGGCGGATGCATAGGCGAGCAATCCCGCATCATTGGCCGTCACGACCGGCACCTTGTGGGAAAGCCCCAGGAACAGCAGGGCAAGCGCGCAGAGGATGCGCACGGCAAGTCCCGGTCTGTTCAGCGCCTTCGTCATGGTTCCTTCCGTTTCCGCGTCCTCGATATCCTGCGCATGCGAAAAAATCAAAGGCGTTGCATCCAGTTTGCAGCTGTGACGGGAAAAGACTTTGCTTGAGGTCAAACGGACAAGGATTTTTGTTGTGAGCGACATTTGGGA
>CAMFHT010000204.1 GCA_945952245.1 uncultured Rhizobium sp.
TACGAGATTGCCTCTTGTCTCGTGGGCTCGGAGATGTGTATAAGAGACAGCCTGATGAGCTACGTCCTGCTACGCCTCGAAATCAACGTCCGCGCCTCCACCATCATCGGCGCGGTCGGCGGCGGCGGGATCGGCGAGCTGCTGCGTCTCTCGATCAGCCAGAACCACGGCGCAAAGACGCTTGCGATCGTGTCCCTGCTGTTTCTCACCATCATTGCTGTCGACCAGCTCTCGGCCTCGCTGCGCAGGCGGCTGACGGACGAGCGCGGCTTCGTGCCGGCCTGAGGATCTTGTCATGAGCGCTGCCACTGCCGATCATCTGGAAGCCGTTGCCCTGCGGCATGGCGACGTGCTGCGTGCGTCTGCGGCCAAGGCCCGCCGGCTGCCTGTGATCCTCCTCGGCCTCTTCGCCTATATCGCCTTCAGCTGGTGGTTCTTCTCCATCGGCACGGTTCTCGCCAATGCGAAATGGGACATAGCCGGCAGCTATCTCGCAAGCTGGGTCAGCTACGAGGTGCGGCCCGAATTCCGGATCGCGTCCGATGGATCCATGACGCTCTCCTATGGACGCGGGCCGCTCGGCGCCGATCCGAAGCCCGAGTGGGTCAAACTCGAGACGGAGGAAAAGGCTGTGGCCAATCCCGTGGCCGCTGCTGTTCCGGCTCCCGCCGTAGCAGCAAAGCCGAAGGCTGGCGTGAGCTTCATGATGCCCGACGCCGCACCGGACGCGAACCAGTCCGCTGCCACACCTGTAGCCCCGCAGATGCGCAAGGTGGTGACCCGAGCAGAGGTTATGCTGGATGGCTCGACCTCCGTCACCGTGGAGCCCACACGCGTCATCGCACGCCGAGGCTCGGACAGCCTTGCCATCAACCTCGCGGCCGGCCGGGCCGAGCCGGTGGGCGCACTGCCTGGATGGGCCGAGCAGAAGCGGG
Source organism: uncultured Rhizobium sp. (assembly GCA_945952245.1). Taxonomy (GTDB): domain Bacteria; phylum Pseudomonadota; class Alphaproteobacteria; order Rhizobiales; family Rhizobiaceae; genus Gellertiella. Next base: position 936 of record CAMFHT010000204.1, read on the forward strand.
CCGGAGAGAAGATCATTCTCTCCTTCGGAGCGACGGGCTGGGCGGAAGTCTCTGGCGAGCGGGTCACCGTGCGCAACCGCTTCTTCGGCTGGGCGAACTTCCTGTTCGACACCAATTCGCCTTTCTTCGGCAAACCCTATTCCGAAGTGCTCCGGCTGATCATCTCGGGCGAGCGCATCGATCCCGGCCGGTCCAATCTGGCGCTCGCCTGGAACAACATCTGCTACAATGCCGAATGGCAGCATCTCGATGTCTGGACCAAGCTGCTGCAGACGATCGTCATGGCCTTTGCGGGCACGCTCTTCGCCTCGCTGGTGGCGCTGCCGCTCGCCTTCATCGCTGCGCGCAACATCACGCATCAGGGCGTGCTGAACCAGGCGACGAAGCGCTTCTTCGATTTCCTGCGCTCGGTCGACATGTTCATCTGGGCGTTGTTCTTCACCCGCGCCTTCGGTCCGGGACCGCTTTCGGGCATGTTCGCCATCTTCTTCACCGACACCGGCACGCTCGGCAAGCTCTATTCGGAAGCGCTCGAGAACATCGACGACAAACAGCGGGAGGGCGTGCGGTCGCTCGGCGCTTCACCGCTCGCCGTCCAGCGCTATGGCGTGGTGCCGCAGGTCCTGCCGGTCTTCGCGAGCCAGGCCCTCTATTTCTGGGAATCCAACACCCGTTCCGCCACGATCATTGGTGCCGTCGGGGCAGGGGGTATCGGCCTCAAGCTCTGGGAAGCGATCCGCACCAATTCGAACTGGGCCAATGTCGCCTACATGGTGCTGCTTCTGCTCATCGTCGTCTTCGTCTTCGACACGATCTCCAATGCGTTGCGCAGCCGCCTCATCAACCGCCGTCCAGACTGACAACAGCCATCGCCTCCTAGGCAACTGAAAGCCAAGACAATGTCCGCAGAAACCATCTTCACCAATGCCCGCATCGTGCTTCTTGACCGCGTGATCGACGGTACCCTCGTGATCCGGGATGGCCGGATCGCCGAGATTGCGGAAGGCCGAACGAACGCTGGCGAAGACTTTGGCGGGGATCTCCTGATCCCGGGGCTCGTGGAGCTGCACACCGATCATCTCGAATTCCACTATTCGCCCCGTCCCGGCGTGCGCTGGGACAAGACGGCGGCAATCCAGGCGCATGATGCGCAGATAGCCTCCGCCGGCATCACCACGGTCTTCGATTGCCTGCGCATCGGTTCCGATGAAAAAGGCGGATACCGCGTCGGCGAGATGCGGGACATGGCGGACGCGCTGGAAGCGGCGGCCGCAGAAGATCGCCTGCGCTCCGACCACCTTCTGCATTTGCGCTGTGAGGTCTCCGCTCCCGATGCACTGGATCATTTCGAAGCCTTCAAGGGCGATCGGAACGTACGCCTCGTCTCGCTTATGGACCACGCCCCGGGACAGCGGCAGTTTCAGACGATGGAAAAATATGCCGAGTACTACAAGGGCAAGAGCGGCATGTCCGATGCCGAGTTTGCCGACTTCGTGGAGCGCCGGGTTGCGGCTTCCCTCGAATATGCGGCGCCGCACCGGCAGGCGATTGCCGGCTACTGTGCAGAGCACGGCATCGCTGTCGCGAGCCATGACGATGCGACACTCGATCACGTGGAAGAATCGATCGGTCTCGGGGTGAAGCTCGCCGAGTTCCCGACGAGCCTGGACGCTGCGCATGCCTCACACCGTGCCGGGCTCTCCGTGCTGATGGGGGCGCCGAACATCGTGCGTGGAAAGTCCCACTCCGGCAACATTGCCGCCCGCGATCTGGCGGAGGCCGGTTACCTTGACGTCCTCTCTTCCGATTACGTGCCGTTCAGCCTGATCCAGGCCCCGTTCCTGCTCGCGGATGGGGAGGATGGCATGAGCCTGCCGCAGGCGATCGCGCTGGTTACGGCCACGCCGGCGCACACCGTGGGGCTCGTTGACCGAGGCGAGATTGCCGTAGGCAAGCGCGCGGATCTGGTGCGTGTGCGGAGCGCCGGTGCGGTTCCAGTCGTCCGCAGCGTCTATCGCGAAGGGCGCCGCGTTGCCTGATGGATTACCGGAAGCGGACCGGGGAAAAGGGCGAGAGGTCGATGCCCGGGTTCTTTCCCGTCACCAGATCCGCAATGATTTCCGCCGTTCCCGCGGACTGGGTGAGGCCGAGATGGCCGTGGCCGAAGGCGCAGACTATGTGAGAATGGCCAGGCAGCGCGCCGATCGCCGGCAGACTGTCCGGCAGGGAGGGACGGAAACCCATCCACTGCTTGCCGTCTGACGTTCTCAGGCCGGGAAGGAAGCGGGCGGCCTTGGTTAACATGGCCTCGGATCGTTTGAAATTCGGCGGGAGGTCCAGCCCGCCCAGTTCTACTGCTCCGCCGACACGGATGCCGGAGGACAGGCGCGTGACCACGAAGCCGTGGCCGCCGAAGGTGATCTGGGTTCTGAGGTCGAAGGCGTCCGAGGGGAGGGTGGTGTTGTAGCCGCGTTCGGTTTCCAGGGGCACGCTGATGCCGATCGTCTTCAGGAGACGGTGCGAGAAAGCACCGGCAGCGACGAGAACCTTTCCTGCGAAATGGCCGGAGGATGTCGTAACGCCATTGGCGGTCAGCGCTTCGGCATTGGCAATGAGGATCTCACCACCCTTTTGCCGGAAGCGGTCGGCGAGCGCCAAGGTGTAGTCGCGGGGATCGCTGATCGAGTACCAGCCGGGCGTAAAGGTCGCGTGCGTGAACTGGCGCGAGAGGCCGGGCTGGATGCCAGCGATCTCATCGCCCTTCAGGTGGCGGAATTCAATGCCCAGTTCCTCGCGCACCCGCCAGCCGTCGAGCGAGGCGCGGAACTCGGCCTCGCCTTCATAGACCTGCAATTGCCCTTCGCGCCGGAGCATGCCTTCCAGCCCTTCCCGCTTGAGGAAGGTTTCGAGCGCAGCCTTTGAAATTCCCATCATGCCGGTTTGCACCAGCGTTGAGCGGCGAACCTGTTCCGGGAAGCTCGCACGCCAGAAACGCCACATCCAGGGCAGGATGTTGAGCGCGTAGCGCGGAGGCACGCTCAGCGGGCCGAGCGGATCGAGCAACCACTTGGGTGCCTGCCGGACGATACGTGGCGAGGCGAGGGGAAAGATGTCGGTGAAGGCAAAGGCTCCGGCATTGCCGGTAGAGGCCCCGGCAGCAGGACCCTCCCGGTCGATCACACGGACGCTTAAACCACGCGCCTGTGCGGAAAGCGCCGCCGATAAGCCGATCACGCCGGCGCCGATGACGGTGAGGTCAACCTGCTTCACGTTCATCTCCCCCATCACGGTCAGGCTGGGCGATGGGTCGAGACGGCGCCGGGCAGCTTGCTCCAGTCCTGGTACCAGGTGCGGAACAGCGCATATTGCTTTTCCACGAAGCCGCGCTGGCTGTCGGAGAGGTCATCGGTCTCGTTGAAGTGCAGCTCGTATTCGGCATTGCCAGTCAGCACCATCAGATACTTGTAGTAGAGCACGAGATCCGGGCCCTCGTCGAAGGAGGAGAGGACGCCAAGTGCTTCCTCCAGCTCCTTGGCACGGATGCGCGCGTCGGCTTCGCCACGTGCGGCTGCCTGGCAGAGCGCCACCAGATGCAGCACTTCCTTGGGCAGGACGTTGCCGATGCCGGTGATGGCGCCGGCGGCACCGCAATTGACAAAGCCGTGATAGACGGCGGTATCGACACCGACCATCAGCGTCACGTCGTCATCGCGGCTGGTGATGTTTTCCGCGGCATAGCGAAGATCGGCCGCACCGCCGAATTCCTTGAAGCCGACGAGGTTCGGATGCTCCGCGCGAAGCGCGAAGAAGAGATCGGCGCGGGTCGCAAAGCCGTAGTAGGGGCTGTTGTAGATAACGGCGGGAAGGTCCGGGGCAGCCGAGAGGATCGCCTTGAAATGCGCCTTCTGGGCGGAGATCGAGGGGCCGCGGGAAAGCACGCGCGGGATGACCATGAGGCCGTGTGCGCCGACCTTCTGGGCGTGGGCAGAGAGAGCCACGGCGGAAGCCGTGTTGATGGCGCCCGTGCCCACGATGACCTTCAAGCCCGCCTGCACCAGCCGCTCCACGCCTTCCATGCGCTGCGCATCCGTGAGCAGCGGCCAGTCGCCCATGGAACCGCAGTAGACGACGGCGGACATGCCGGCCGCGACGAGTTCCTTGCCCTTCCTGACCAAGGCCTCGAAATCCGGCGAACGGTCTGGCTTGCAGGGTGTCATGAGGGCCGGGATGGTGCCGGTGAAGATATTGGACATTGGCTGTGAGCTCCCAAGGGATCGGAATGAATTCGGGCAGCGCCTTCGCTGATCTGCCTCCATGTATACAACATGTATTTACCTTGTCGAGGATAATTTTTGCCATCTGCGAGAACTGTGATATGTTGAACAAACGATTGATCTTGTTCTACATGGAAAACGTGATGAAACACTCATCTGAAAACATGCGGATCGAAGCGGTCATGCACGCCGCACGCAGTTCCGGATTTCTGGACGACAAGAGCAGGCGGCTCGGCGTGCGTGTCAGCCCCAAACTCGTCGAGCAGGCGAAAAAGCAGACTGGCATCGAAACCGATACCGATCTCGTCCAGTTCGCGCTGGCCTCACTCGCGGTCGAGGATAACTACTGGCAGACCCTTGCAGAGCTGCGGGGCACGGTTGATCCCGACGTTGACCTGAGCTTTTAGTCACGCATGTTCGACGTTGACAAGGCGCTGAGATGGGCTCGTTTCGATCCGGAAAGGACGCTTGCACGTCGGCCCGATGAGCTCCTCTATCTTCCTGATGCGGGGACTCGCACAGGGCGCGAACTGCTGTTCGACACGTGCGTCTATATCGATACGATGCAGGGCAGGTTTCCGGTAAAGGCTCTCGATGCGCTGAAGCTGAGGGCGAGGCTTCATTCGACCGTCGCGATCCAGGAACTCATGCATGCCTCCGGCCGGCTGGACCCATCGCATCCCGGTACGAATGTGATCATCGCCCAGATAAAACGGGCAATCAAAGATATGCCTGAACATCGCATTCACACGCCCGATGCCGACGTTCTTGGCCGCGCTGCACTTCTTGCCGGTATCCTATGCCGACTTCAAGGTTATCAGAAGGACCAGAAGTTCCGCGCCCTCAATGATTGCGTTCTCTATCTTCAGGCAGTTAAACTGGGTGTCACGGTTCTAACTGCCAACGTTGCGGATTTCGATTACCTGTTGCAGCTCGTGCCGGCAGGGAAAGTACTCTTCTACCGTCCCGACACACCAGCCGCCAAAAGCTAGAGTTTGATCGCCTGCCGCTTGTCGCGCGAAATCATCGCCTGGATCTGGCCGATGATCTGGTCTGCATGGCGTGCCGCCAGACGGTCGGCGGTTTCGATGTCGCGCCGCGCGATGGCGTCGATCATCTCGTCATGCTCTTCCACATAGCGCTCTGGCAGCCGGTCCTCGAAGGAGGAGTAGTAGAAACGCATGATGCGGCGGCCTTCGTCCAGCAGCTTCAAAAAGAGCCCGTTATAATAGGGGTTGCGGCCTGCCGCGGCGATACCGGCATGAAAGTCGCGGTTCGCGGAGATCATGGCGAGCGCGTCCTCGCTTTCGGCAGCACGGCGGAAGTCCGCCTGAAGCGCCCGGATCGTCTCGAGATCCTCGTCCGTCCTGTACTCGGCAGCAAGACGCGTCGTCACCCGGTACATCAGGCTCAGCGCATCGAAGAAGCGGTGCAGGTTCAGGAAGTCGATGTTGGAAACGATCGTGGACCGGTTCGGCAGCGTCGTGATCAGGCCTTCGCCCTGCAGTCGCACAAGGGCTTCACGGATCGGCGTGCGAGAGATCGAAAAGCGCTCCGAAAGCTCGCTTTCGTCGATCAGGCTTCCGGGTGCGAGCTTCAGATCCAGGATCTCGTCGCGCAGGCTGTCATAGACGAATTTCACGCCCGAGCCGCGCTTCCGCTCGGGGGTCGCCTTTTCCTTAGCCTGCCTTGCCATGTGTCTCTCCGATCAGCCGCGTTCGAGTGAAAGGGGCCGGCCAGCCCAGTCGTTAGCCCCGACGAATGCCTTGGCCTGTGCTCTCAGCCAGCCACCGAAATCCCGCACCGGCTTGTAGTCCGCCTTGTCCCTTGGGTGTACGAGGTAATAGGCCTTGCCGGTCAGCGAACGCGGCAGGTCCATTTCCACCAATTGCCCGCTTTCGAGCTCCGCCTTTATGAGAAAGAGCGGCATGAGCGCAATACCAAGCCCGGCGACGCAGGCCTGCGCGACGTTGACGAACTGCTCGAAGCGCATGCCCTCGCGATAGGGTTCGGAGAGAGCCGCTCCGGCAAACCAGTTCTTCCAGCCATCGGGACGAGACACCATTTCGAGCAGCGGCATGTGCAGGAGCGCCTTCGGGCTGCTGATCGCGTTCTCATTCATAAAGGACGGGCTGCATACGGGAGCGACGATCTCCGGCATCAGGTGCTCGAAGACGAGCCCGGCGGAAAAGGGGGTACCAACATGAATGGCAGCGTCC
>CAMFHT010000205.1 GCA_945952245.1 uncultured Rhizobium sp.
TGCAGATCGACCACCTCCTCGACCGCCTGCCGAAGCAGCTCTCCGGCGGCCAGCGCCAGCGCGTGGCGATCGGCCGCGCGATCGTGCGCGATCCCCGCGTCTTCCTGTTCGACGAGCCGCTCTCCAACCTCGATGCGGCGCTGCGCGTGCAGACCCGGCTGGAGATCGCGAAGCTCCACCATTCCATGAACAACGTCACCATGATCTACGTGACCCATGACCAGGTGGAGGCGATGACGCTCGCCGACCGCATCTGCGTGCTGCGCGACGGCCGTGTCGAGCAGGTGGGAACGCCGGCCGAGCTCTACGAGCGACCGAACTCCATCTTCGTTGCCGGTTTCATCGGCAGCCCCAAGATGAATTTCCTCACCGGCTCCTTCGCGGAAGCCTATGGCTGCCACACGCTCGGCATCCGCTCGGAGCATATCGAGGTGACGAGCGAAGGCGCGGTCTGGAACGGCACGGTGGTGCATGCGGAGGATCTCGGTTCCGACAACTACCTCTTCGTGGACATCGGTGCCAGCGAACCCGTGATCGTGCGCCAGGCCGGGAAACTGACCATTCCCTATGGAACGAAGATCGGCCTCAGGCCTTCACCGGAAAACCTGCACCGGTTCGACGAATCCGGCCGCCCCCAGGGCTGAGCCGTAAGTGCTCAACCGGGCGGGCCGCTGCCGCGGGCTGCCCGGATTGGCAAAAAACTGACGGACATCAGGATTTCATCCCAGAAAAGCCAAAACGTCCGGGCAATGCAAACCATGGCGGAGGGCCTCCCAACTCCCGCCCGATCCATCTCGAAGGAGAATATCATGGCCATCAGGACAGTCGTCTGGGGCGAGAACGTGCATGAGCAGAAGAACGAAGTGGTCCGCAACATCTATCCCGACGGCATGCACACCTGCATCGCCAGAGCGCTTTCCGATGACAAGGATATCCAGGTCACGACGGCGACCCTGCAGGAGCCGGACCATGGCCTGACCGAAAAGCGGCTTGCCGAAACGGACGTGCTGATCTGGTGGGGCCATGCGGCCCATGGCAAGGTCGAGGATGCCGTGGTCGAGCGTGTCTGCGAGGCCGTGTGGTCGGGCATGGGCCTGATCTTCCTGCACTCGGCGCATTTCTCCAAGCCTTTCAAGCGGCTGATGGGTTCGCCCTGCAACCTCACCTGGCGCGAGGCCGGCGAACGCGAGCGCCTGTGGGTCACCTCCCGCAACCACCCGATCACCCGCGGGTTGCCGGATCATTTCGAGCTCGAGAACGAGGAAATGTACGGCGAGCCCTTCGGCGTGCCGGAGCCGCTGGAAACCGTGTTCGTCAGCTGGTTCCAGGGCGGCGAGGTCTTCCGCTCGGGCCTCACCTACAAGCGCGGCGCCGGCAATGTGTTCTACTTCCGGCCCGGCCACGAAACCTATCCGACCTATCACGACAAGAACGTGCAGACCGTGATCCGCAATGCCGTGCACTGGGCGCATAACCCCATGCAGCGTCTCGCCGATCCGAAGGATGCGCCGAACGTGCCGGTCGACAAGGCGCCGGAAAAGATCGAGGAGCGCGGTCCGCGCCTGCACCAGGCCGGCGAAAAGGGCCTCCGCTAACCACTGGAACACCGCAGTCAGGGACTGCAAAGGGGTGCTGAATGACACTTCATACGATTACCACGGGCGGACCGATCCGCGTGCTGATCGTCGGAACGGGCGGCATGGCGCGTGCGCATGCGGAAGCCTTCAGGGCGATGGACGGAGTCGAGGTCGTCGGCGGCGTCGATCCGCGCGAGGAACAGCGGCTGGCCTTCCTCGCCAAGCATGAAATCCCCCATGGCTTCGCCTCCATCGAGGAGGCGCTCGCCTGGGGCGAATTCGATGCCGTCTCCAACGTCACGCCGGACCAGGTCCACCACTCGACCACGCTGCCCTTCATCGCGGCGGGCAAGCACGTGCTCTGCGAGAAGCCTTTGGCGACGAGCTATCTGCAGGCGCAGGAAATGGCGGAGGCGGCCCGTGTCGCGGGCGTCGTCAACATGGTGAACCTGACCTACCGCAACGTGCCGGCGCTTCAGAAGGCGGCCGAGATGATCGCGGAAGGCGCAATCGGCCATGTCAGGCATTTCGAGGCCTCCTACCTGCAGAGCTGGCTGACGCAGCCCGCCTGGGGCGACTGGCACACGGAAAGCCAGTGGCTGTGGCGGCTTTCCAAGGCGCATGGCTCGAAGGGCGTGCTCGGCGACGTGGGCATCCACATCATCGACTACACCACCTTCATCATCGGCAGCTTCATCAAGGACATGAACTGCCGGCTGAAGACCTTCGACAAGGCGCCGGGCGGCGTGATCGGGCCCTATACGCTCGATGCGAACGACAGTTTCGTCATGCATGCCTCGCTCGACAACGGCGCGATCGGCACCATCACGGCGACGCGCTTCGCCTCCGGCCATCTCAACGATCTCAGCCTTCGCGTCCATGGCGACAAGGGCGGCCTGCAGGTGATCTTCGAGAACAAGGTCAGCATCCTGCGCGCCTGCCTCGAGGAGGACCTGCAGACGGCGACCTGGCACGAGATCGAAACCGACCCGGTGCCCACCGTCTACCAGCGCTTCATCGGCGCGATCCGCGGCGAAAACATCCCGATCCCGGATTTTGCCCGTGGCGCGGAGCTGCAGCGGGTCATTGACGATGCCGAACGCTACGAGACGCCCGGCATCGACCTGCATGCGGAACCGATCGCTGCGCAGGGCTGAACAAAGAGAAAGGCCTCGCTTCGACGGGGCCTTTCTCAACTAGGCCTGTCAGTTCACCGAGACCGGCTTCGAGCGCATGCGGGCGACGGTTTCGCGTTCGGCCCGGCGCAGGCGCATGGGGGGCAGGCCGCGGTCCATGAATTCCATGTCGTCGAGCACCATGTCGCCCATCTTCTTGAAGGCGACGTCGAGTGCGCCGGCGCGGTGGGCAGAACGCAGAAAACCCTTGAGCTTGCGCACCGGGTGGCCGGCGGGAAGCGGTTCCTCCGGGTAGACGTCGGAGGCGGCGAGGATGTGGCCGCTCTCGACCGCCTTCATCAGCGCCTCGAAGTCCACCACGTCCGCGCGCGAGAGCAGGATGAAGGCCGCGCCCTTGCGCATCATGGCAAAACCTTCGGCACCGAGGAAGGAGCGGTTCTCGCTGGTGACGGCTGCGACCACGAAGACGACGTCGCTTTCGCGCATGACGGTGCCGAGATCGGCGGGTTCGACGCCATGTTCGTGAAGGATCGCGTCCGGCAGCCAGGGGTCGTAAACGCGGATCTTCGCCCTGAAGCCAGAAAGCACCCGGTTCAGCGCCTTGCCGAGGTCGCCGAAGCCGATGATGCCGATGTCGGCGCCGGTCAGCAGCCGCGCCGACCGGTTGCCTTCGCCGCCCCAGAGTTCGCGGCCTTCCCGGAAGGCGAGGTCGGCATCGGTGATGCCGCGGGCGAGGTCGAGCGCCATGCCGAGGCCGATTTCCGCGACCGGCACCGCAAACACCGCCCCCGTCGTCACCACGTGGATGCCCCGGGCAAAGACCTCGTCATAGGGCATGTTGTTGAGGAGATTGCTTTCGACGTTGAGGATGGCCTTCAGGCTCTTCAGCCGCGCGAGGTCCGCATGGGAAAGCGGCGGCTGGCCGATGATGTAGCGGGCCTCGGCCAGGACGTCGTCGGCAAGACCGGGCAGATCCTCGTCGGTGATCTCCACGATCCGGTACCGGTTCTTCAGGCTTTCCAGTTTTTCCGGGCTGAAGATGAGCTCCAGGGAGCGCGGGGCCGGGCAGGAGATGACCAGCGGTTTTTCAGGCGATGTCATGGCGTCCTCGGGAATGGCAATGGCAGGTCTTCCAAGCTAATCAGAGGCTTGGGCCAAAGACAAGGTGGAAGAGGCTCCCGGCGGACCGCTCGGCATGGCCCCGAGCGCAAGCCTCGCGCAATCTCCGGCGGCTATCTATTAGAAAAGCCGGAATGAATCCGGACGATTAGAGGGCAATGACATGTCTAACCAGGTAGATCAGTTCTTCGAACAGCAGGACACGGCGACGAAGCTCGCCATCATCGAAATGTCGGGCGACGAGCTCACGGAAATCGCCGTCGAGGCGCTCTGCCAGGCTTTCCAGCTTCTGCGCGAGGAATTCCTCAACGAGACCGTGCACTGAGGGCTCGAGCGCAGGCCGGCCATCAGGACCGGTCGTCTGCCCCGAGCCAGGCTTCGAGGCCTGCCACCACGGAAAGCCTCAGGCTCGATTTCAGCGCGAGCGCCCGTTCAAGCGAGCGGTCGTCCGCCTCGAGCCCCAGCTTTTCCTTCAGATCCCCCACTGACATTTTCCGGGCTTTCAACCGTGCGACTATCCTGGCTGCAGCATCTGCCGTCAGATAGCGTCCGGTGGTGATCGACGGCGTCGGGAGCCCACCCGTCGGCTGGGGCTTGCCTATGAAGGCGAGGAATGCGTCCCGCTCCTCCGCACTTGCCTTCACCCAGGAATTCTGGAGTTTTTCCAGCCTGGTCCGCTTCGGCTTCCGGCTTTTCGGCATGGATGGCTTCCCGTTGAAGCCCTTCCATAATCAATCGCGGACGAGGAGGAAAGAGTTCACCCGTCACAAGGACGGCGCGGGTCCTTCGGTGACGGGACGGATCGGGCTTGCGCCGCCCAATCCACCGGTACCCACCGCAGCAGAGAGCGCCACGAGATCGTCGAAGATCTGGTAGCCGCGCTGGAAGCGGCCGAAGCCGCTCGCTCGGTTGATGTGGCCGACATTGCCCATGTCGACGAAGCGGGAACCCCAGAGGCCGGCGAAGGCGCGGGCGCGCTCCTCCGACATGTACGGGTCGTTGCGGCTGCCGATCAGCACGCTCGGAAAGGGCAGGGCGCCATCCGGCATGCCATGGAAGCGGATGAGCCCCGGATGCAGGTTTTCCGTCTGGTCGAGGTCGCACGGCGCGACCAGGAGCGCGCCGCGGATCCGGTGCCTGAAAGGGCTGTCCGCCATGCTTGCAGCGAGCACGCAGCCGAGGCTGTGCGCGACAAGAAAAGCGCCTTCGCTCTCGCTCAGCGCCTTCTCCAGTTCAGCCTTCCAGAGCATGAGATCCGGGCGATCCCAGTTCTTCTGCTCCACGAACCGGCTTTCCGGATGGTCTTCGGTCCAGACGGCCTGCCAATGGCCTTCGGGGGAGCCGGCAAGGCCGGGGAGGATCAGGGTCTCGGGTCTCTTTGGCGTCGGCATGGGCGCACTCGCGGCTCGGGTTCTGGTGAGGCTGCATGATCGCCTGAAACTGGGCGAAGCGGGAAGGATGGAACATGCATATTCTACAAGACGAGTAGAATATTATTCGGTTTCAACTCCTGCCTGCCGCAGAACCTGTTTTGCCTGGCCACGCTCCGGCGATTGACGGACATCAAGGCGCTTGAGCGGAAACGGCGGAATATGCCTCCCGGTACCGATTTGCCGCAACGGGATGGCGCTGCATGAAGACGACGGGACGAGATGCAACGGATGCCTTCTGGGCAGAGCCTGCGGAAGCACTTTTTGGGAGGCTGAAGACGGGCCGGAAAGGCCTTTCCTCCGCCGAGGCGGCGATTCGACTTGTCAAAGACGGGCCAAATGCGCTGGCGTCCGAGCGAAAGCTTCGGGCACTCCCCGTTCTTGCCCGGCAGTTCCGCAGCCCGCTGGTGCTGATCCTGGTCGGTGCCGCCGCCATTTCCGCTTTCGTCGGCGAGGCGCATGAGGCCATCATCATCGCGCTCATCGTGCTCGGCAGCTGCCTCCTCGGCTTTTTCCAGGAATATGCGGCCTCGCAGGCGACGGAGAAGCTGAAGGAGCGGCTCTCGCGCCGGGCGGTGGTGTTGCGGGACGGAGCGGACCTTACCATCCCGGCCTCCGGGATCGTCGCGGGCGACGTGATCCGCCTCTCCGCCGGCAGCCTCATCCCCGCGGATGGCGTTCTGCTCGAATCAAGGGATTTCAACGTCAGCGAGGCGGTGCTCACGGGCGAGACCTTTCCGGTCGTCAAGGTGCCGGGTGTGGCGGAGAAGGACGCGACGCTCTCCCATCGCACCAACACGGTCTTTGCCGGAACCTCGGTGCGGAGCGGCACGGCTTCCGCACTCGTCATCCGCACCGGCAGCCGTACGGAATTCGCGGCGATTGCGGCAAGCCTCGAACGGGCGGTGCCGGAGACGGAATTTGCGATCGGCATCCGCCGCTTCGGCCTGCTGATGACGGAGATCATGTTCGCGATCGTCATCGTGGTCTTCTTCGCCAATGCGCTTTTCGGGCGGCCGCTGACGGATTCGATCCTGTTCTCGCTGGCGCTCGCGGTCGGCCTCACGCCCGAACTGCTGCCGGCGATCATCAGCGTCACGCTTGCCCGCGGCGCGCGCACCATGGCGGCGAACGGCGTGATCGTGCGGCGGCTCGAGGCGATCGAGAACCTCGGAAGCATGGACATTCTCTGTACCGACAAGACCGGCACGCTCACGGAAGGCGTCATCCACCTCGACGGCTGGCTCGATCCCGAGGGAAAGCCGGACGCAGAGGTGCTGCTGCTTGCGCGGCTGAATGCCGGGCTCCAGAGCGGCATGGCCAACCCGCTGGACGAGGCGATCACCGCCACGCCCGCCAGGGACCCGCGTGAGACCACATACCGCAAGCGGGACGAGGTGCCCTACGACTTCGTCCGCAAGCGGCTCTCGGTCATTGCCGACGATCCGGACGGCAGGACTCTGATGATCTGCAAGGGCGCGGTCGATGCGGTTTTGTCCGTCTGCGCTGCGGTTCAGGAGGGGGATGCAGCAGTACCGCTCGATGCCGGCCGGCTCGAACGGGTTGAGGCTCTTTTCCGCGGCTGGAGCGAGCAGGGGTTCCGCGTGCTCGCCATCGCCACCCGCGCGCTTTCCGGTCCGGGCCCCTTTACGCGGAATGACGAGACGGGGCTGACGCTCTCCGGCTTCCTGCTCTTTCTCGATCCGCCGAAGGCTGGCGTGGACATCTGCCTGCGCGAGCTTGCGGCCCGCGGCATTGCCGTCAAGATGATCTCCGGCGACAACCGCTATGTGGCGGCGCATCTTGCGCGCTCGATCGGCATGAAGGCCGAGCACGTCCTGACCGGCGCCGAGGTTGCGCAGCTTTCGACACCCGGTCTTGCGGCGCGGGCCGCCCGCGTCGATCTCTTCGTCGAAATCGATCCCAACCAGAAGGAGCGGATCGTCGCCGCACTTCGCTCCCGTGGTCACGTGGTGGGCTACCTTGGCGATGGCATCAACGATGCGCCGGCGCTGCACGAGGCCGATATCGGCATTTCCGTCGACAAGGCCGTGGATGCGGCGCGCGAGGCGGCCGACCTGTCTCTTATACACATCTCCGAGCCCACGAGACAAGAGGCAATCTCGT
>CAMFHT010000206.1 GCA_945952245.1 uncultured Rhizobium sp.
TGCCGCCACCTTCTCCCCGCTGGGGAGAAGAGACAAGCGGCGCCCTAGCGGCATATCTCCTCTCCCCAGGCGGGATACTTCCCGCCGTGCGGGGAGAGGATGCCGGCAGGCAGGTGAGGGGGCCACGCGCGCTGTTTGTATTTGAAGTGACGTAGTAATTTCAGATATTTACGGCAAGAGCCCGGCCCCAAATCCGCCTCACACATCCCCCGCAAACACCGGCTGATACAGCGTCTGCAAACTCCGTGCGTCGACACCGTTGATGCTTGCCATCAGCGCCTTCGCGAGCTCCATGCCGGCCGCCTTGATGTCCTCGTTGGCGGCGATGATTTCGGGGCGGATCCAGCGCAGCAGGTCGGAATTCTGCTTCGACACCAGATCCACGTCACGGCCGAGCTTCTTGCCGGCATCCTCGATGCCCGCGACCATGGCGATCGAACAGCCGCCGGCCATGGAGATCAGACCATCAGGCGCATTCGGTCCCGTCATCAATGCGGCCGTGGCATCGCGGATCGAGAGGAGCGGGGATTCGACCGTCACCGTATCGAACAGCACGGGCTTGGCGTCGTAGAGCGAGAGCCCGTCGCGATATCCCTTGATGCTGTGGCCGGTGTAGGAGAGATGCGCATCCGGCAGGATGATGGCGATCCGGCTTCGGCCTTTCTCGACCAGACGCCGCACCGCCTCGCGGGCGAAAGTTTCGTTGTCATAGTCGTGATAGGGGTGGACGATGCCCATGGAGGTGCGCCCATGCGTGGCAAAGGGCATGCCGCGCTCGGTCATCAGCGCCACGCGGGGATCGTTCGGCTCGGTCCGTGATATGATCACGCCATCGGCGGATCCCGTGTCGAGGATGTAGCGGATCGGCACCATGGGATCGCGGGCCGAGGCATGCGGCGTCACCACGAGGTGATAGGGCGTGCCCGTCAGCACCTCCGTGATGCCGAACACCATGTGGTTGGTGAAGCCCATGATCTCTTCCTCGATCGAGAGCACCAGGGCGATGACGTTCGTCTTGCCGGTCCTGAGGCGCACTCCGGCACGGTTCGGCTGATAGCCGATCTGCTTGGCGACGAGGCGCACGCGTTCCTTGGTGTCGGCGCCGATATCGGGCGCATCCTTCAGCGCCCGCGAAACCGTGGTGATTCCGAGACCGGTCATGAAGGCAATCGTCTTCAGCGTCGGCCGTTCCCGCTGCGCATCCTGTATGCCTATGCCGTCGCTCATCTCATGTCCGCCAGTTCTGGCCCGCCCACCAAGTCCTGCGCACCGTCTATCGCCATTTCAGATCTTCTGCAAACGAACAGGTGATGCGCCGGCTATGCGGGATAATTACTGTAAGGATGGAGCTGGTTTGTCGAGACGTCCTGGGGAAAATATTTCTGGTTGCGCTGCGGGAAGCTGCATCATGCGCCGCAGCAATCCGGACTTTGAAACCAGCGGATGCAACGGCACTGAATACGCTTTTAGAACAGAAAATGGCGGATTATTCCTCGATTTTAGGGCCTTCAGCGCAATGGATAGCATCGCTAACCGTAACACCGCCCACAACATAAAGATGTGCATTTACGAAACGAAAACTTTTTCGCCGGGGGTGATTGCCATGCCGCGCGCTTTGTCCTAGCTTTTTACGGCAACGTTACAGTTCGGGAGGAACTCATGAATATTCGCGTGACTGCGGCCGTTTTGGCTGCCACCGTGGTGCTGCCGCTCGGCGTGGCCCATGCTACCGATCTTGAAGTAACCCATTGGTGGACCTCAGGCGGCGAGGCTGCCGCGGTCGCCGAACTCGCAAAGGCGTTCGACGCCACCGGCAACAAGTGGGTCGACGGCGCGATTGCCGGCGGCGGCGATACGGCCCGTCCGATCATGATCAGCCGCATCACCGGCGGCGATCCCATGGGCGCCACCCAGTTCAACCACGGCCGCCAGGCGGAGGAGCTGATCGAGGCCGGCCTGCTGCAGGACCTGACCGAGGTGGCCGAAAAGGAAAACTGGAAGGACGTGATCCGCCCAGCCTCGCTGCTCGACAGCTGCACCAAGGACGGCAAGATCTACTGCGCGCCGCTGAACATTCACTCCTGGCAGTGGATGTGGCTGTCGAACGCCGCCTTCGAAAAGGCCGGCGTGCCCGTGCCGAAGGACTGGTATGAATTCGAAAAGGCCGTTCCTGCGCTGGAAAAGGCCGGCATCGTGCCGCTCGCCGTGGGTGGCCAGAGCTGGCAATCCAAAGGCGCCTTCGACGTGATGGCCGTGGCGCTTGCCGGCACGGACACCTGGAAGAAGGTCTATGTCGAGAAGAATGCGGATGCCGCCCGCAGCCCCGAATTCGCCAAGGTCTGGGCCGCTGCCGACAAGGCGCGGCAGTGGTCGAAGGACACCAAGGTTCAGGACTGGAACCAGGCCACCAACATGGTGATCACCGGCAAGGCTGCCGCGCAGATCATGGGTGACTGGGCGCAGGGCGAATTCCAGGTGGCCGGCCAGACCGCCGGCAAGGATTATACCTGCCTTCCCGGCCTCGGCGTGAATGCCGTCATCTCCACGGGTGGCGATGCCTTCTACTTCCCGAAGCAGAAGGATGAGGAAAAGACCAAGGCGCAGATGGTGCTGGCCTCCACGCTCCTCAACAAGGATACGCAGGTCGCCTTCAACCTGAAGAAGGGCTCCGTGCCTGTCCGTGGTGACGTCGATCTCGCTGCCGCCAACGACTGCATGAAAAAGGGTCTCGACATCCTCGCCAAGGGCAACATCCTGCCGGACTCGACCATGACGCTGTCTCCCGACACGACGAACCAGCTGCAGGACGTCATCGTCCAGTTCTGGAACACGCCGTCGATCACGCCGGAACAGGCACAGGCCCAGTTCGCCGACATCATCGCCAAGGCCGACTGATTGACATGACCTTCCCGTCCGGCCCGGTTCACTCCGGGCTGGACGGACAACACCCGGGAGGGAGAGGGAGGGCCCATGTCCGTATCAGCCCCCGAAGGACGCAGATCCGGTTTGACCCGGAACATTGCGGCCAAAATCGCGACTTTGCCCATGATCCTGACCGCGCTGGTGGTCTTCCTGGGCGGCACCATCTGGACGGTGGTCTACTCGTTCACGAGTTCCAAGCTCCTGCCGAAGCTCGCCTTCGTGGGCTTCGACCAGTACGAGCGTCTCTGGGGAACCGAGCGCTGGATCGTCTCCGTCAAGAACCTGATGATCTACGGCGTCTGCATGCTGATCCTGTCCCTGGTGATCGGCTTCATCCTGGCCGCGCTGATGGATCAGAAGATCCGCTTCGAGAACACGTTCCGCACCATCTATCTCTATCCCTTTGCGCTCTCCTTCATCGTCACCGGACTCGTCTGGCAGTGGATCCTCAACCCGGAATACGGGGTACAGAACGTGGTCCGCAGCCTCGGCTGGACGAGCTTCAACTTCGACCCGCTCTATAACCAGGACATCGTGATCTTCGGCATCCTCATTGCCGCCGTCTGGCAGGGCACCGGGCTGATCATGTGCATCATGCTGGCTGGCCTGCGCGGCATCGACGAGGACATCTGGAAGGCAGCGCGCGTCGACGGCATTCCCATGTGGAAGACCTATGTCTTCATCGTCATCCCCATGATGCGCCCCGTCTTCATCACCGCGCTGGTGCTGATCGGTTCGGCCATCGTCAAGGTCTACGACCTCGTGGTCGCACAGACCGGCGGCGGGCCGGGCATCGCCTCCGAAGTCCCGGCCAAATACGTCTATCAGAACATGTTCTATGCCCAGAACCTGGGGCAGGGCTTCGCAGCCTCCACCATGATGCTGATCCCTGTCATCATCCTCGTCGTGCCGTGGGCCTATCTCGAATTCTCAGGGAGGCGCCGTCATGGCTGACGTTCTGAACTCCACCGCGATGATCGCGATCGAGGATGCGCCCGCAGGCCGCAAGCCGCGCCGCGCCGTCTCCCGCCGCAACGTCGTCGTCTACGGCCTGCTGCTGCTCGCCGCCTTCTACTACATCCTGCCGCTCTACGTGATGATCGTGACCTCACTCAAGGGCATGCCGGAGATCCGGCTCGGGAACATCTTCTCGCCGCCGGTGGAAATCACCTTCGAGCCCTGGGTCAAGGCCTGGGCGCAGGCCTGCACCGGCCTCAACTGCGACGGGCTCTCGCGCGGCTTCTGGAATTCGGTGCTCATCACCGTGCCAAGCGTGCTGGTCTCGATCGTGGTTGCCTCGGTCAACGGCTATGCGCTCGCCAACTGGCGGTTCAAGGGGTCGGATGCCTTCTTCACGATCCTGATCGTCGGCGCCTTCATTCCCTATCAGGTGATGCTCTATCCGATGGTGATCATTCTCCGGACGATCGGCATCTACGGCACACTCACTGGCCTCATCGTCGTCCATACCGTGTTCGGCATGCCGATCCTGACGCTGCTGTTCCGCAACTATTTCACCTCGCTGCCCGAGGAGCTCTTCAAGGCGGCGCGCGTGGACGGAGCCGGCTTCTGGGGCATCTACTTCCACATCATGCTGCCCATGGCGATCCCGATCATGGTCGTCGCCATGATCCTGCAGGTCACCGGCATCTGGAACGACTTCCTCTTCGGCGTCGTCTTCACCAAGCCGGACTATTACCCGATGACCGTGCAGCTCAACAACATCGTCAATTCCGTGCAGGGCGTGAAGGAATACAACGTCAACATGGCCGCCACCATCCTCACCGGGGCCGTGCCGCTCGCCGTCTACTTCCTCTCTGGCAGATATTTCGTCCGTGGCATCGCCGCCGGCGCAGTGAAGGGCTGATCGTCCATGAATTCCAGTGTCAACATCAAGAACCTCTCGCTCGATTTCGGCGCCGTCAACGTGCTGAAGAGTCTCGACCTCGATATCCGCGACGGCGAGTTCCTCGTGCTGCTCGGCTCCTCCGGCTGCGGCAAGTCCACGCTGCTGAACTGCATTGCGGGCCTGCTCGAGCCGACCGAGGGGCAGATCTTCATCAAGGGACGCAACGTCACCTGGGAGGAACCCAAGGACCGCGGCATCGGCATGGTGTTCCAGTCCTATGCGCTCTATCCGCAGATGACGGTGGAGAAGAACCTCTCCTTCGGGCTCAGGATCGCCAAGATGCCGCAGGCCGAGATCGACAAGCGCGTGGCACGCGCGGCCGAAATCCTGCAGATCCAGCCGCTCCTGAAGCGCAAGCCTTCGGAGCTTTCCGGCGGCCAGCGGCAGCGCGTCGCGATCGGCCGGGCGCTGGTCAGGGACGTGGACGTCTTCCTGTTCGACGAGCCGCTCTCCAACCTCGACGCCAAGCTGAGGGCAGAACTCCGCGTGGAGTTGAAACGCCTCCACCAGTCGCTGAAGAACACCATGATCTACGTGACGCATGACCAGATCGAGGCGCTGACGCTGGCCGACCGCATCGCCATCATGAAGAATGGCCTGATCCAGCAGCTCGACAATCCCGACACCATCTACAACACGCCGAAGAACCTCTTCGTCGCCGGCTTCATCGGCTCTCCGTCGATGAACTTCCTGCGCGGCAAGCTGGTGGCGAACGAAGGCGCGCTTGCAGTCGAGACGCATGGCGTCCGCTTCGGCCTCGGCGGCTACCGCGCAGGGCGGGAGATGAACCCGGGGCAGGAGGTGGTGCTCGGCGTCCGGCCCGAGCACATCCGCGTGAATGAGGACGTGCGCGCCGGCGACGAGGTGCACGAGGCGGTCGTGGACATCGAGGAGCCCATGGGCGCGGACAACCTGCTCTGGCTCAAGCATGCCGGCCATACGCTTTCCGTCCGCGTCAACGGCGCGCGCCGGTTCAAGCCGGGCACAAAGGTCAAGCTCGCCTTCGACATGGGGCTCGCTTCCCTGTTCGATGCGGCCAGCGAAGAGCGGATCTGAAGGGACGGAGCCATGACAGAACCGGGCAGGATCGCCGGGGATCTCTCCGGCCAGTGGCAGCTTTCGTCCTTCGACGGCGCGCACCGGGCTCTGATGCCCGTGCCGGGCGACGTGCATTCGGCTCTGCAGGCGGCGGGTATAATACCCGATCCCTATCACGGCCAGAACGAAAAGCGCGTGCAATGGGTGGCCCAGACCGGCTGGGTAATCGAGCGCAGCTTCGTCATCGATGATCCCCAAGGCCACTGGTACCTCGATCTCGACTATGTCGACACCGTCGCCACCGTCTTCATCAACGATGTGAAGGTGCTGGAGGCGGAAAACTGCTTCCGCCGCTACAGGCCCGATGTCTCGAAGGCGCTCAAGGCTGGGGAGAACCAAATCCGCTTCGAGTTTCCGTCGAGCATAGAGGAGGGCCGCAAGCGCCATGCGGCGCTGCCTTTCGACGTGCCGTGGCTGGAGATGAACTCGCCGCTTCCGTATGGCAACATGCTGCGCAAGCCGCAGTGCCATTTCGGCTGGGACTGGAACATCGCGATCGCGCCGCTCGGGCTTTACGGCCGCGTGGCTTTGCGCAAGCTCGATGGCGCCCGCATCGAACATCTCGTCACCCGGCAGAGACATGACAAGGACGGCTCGGCGGAGCTCACGCTGGAGCTGACGCTTTACGCTGCGGAACCCTGCGTGCAGCCGGTGCACCTTGCCTTTAACGGCGAAACGGTGCGGCTGGACTGCGGGCTGGAGGCCGGCGAGACGGTGATCCGGCATGTCTTTGTGGTGGAACAGCCCCGGCTCTGGTGGCCGGCGGGCTCCGGCGAGCAGGTGCTCTACCCGCTGACCGTCGAAGTTGCCGGCGAGACGGTGACGCGCGAGATCGGCTTCCGCACCGTCGAACTGCTGACGACGCCGGACGAAGCCGGGAGCCGGTTCGCCTTCCGCATCAATGGCCGCGAGATCTTCTGCCGCGGCGCGAACTGGATCCCTGCCGACGCGCTCTTCTCCCGCACCTCGCCGGAAAGGACCGAAGCGCTGCTGCGCTCCGCCGTCGATGCCAACATGAACATGATCCGCATCTGGGGCGGAGGGTTCTACGAGCATGACTGGTTCTACGACACCTGTGACCGGCTGGGCCTGATGGTCTGGCAGGACTTCATGTTCGCCTGCAATCTCTATCCATCCACGCCGGATTTTCTCGCCAATGTGGAGGAGGAGGTGCGCTATCAGGCAAAGCGCCTGGTCTCGCATCCCTCGATCTTACTCTGGTGCGGCGACAACGAGCTGGTGGGTGCGCTTACCTGGTTCGACGTCTCGCGCAAGAACCGCGACCGCTATCTCGTCTCCTACGACCGCCTGAACCGGACGATCGAGATGGCCCTGCAGAAGGCGGCCCCCGATGCGCTCTGGTGGCCGTCGAGCCCGGCCTCCGGCTATCTCGATTATGGCGATGCCTGGCATGCGGACGGTTCCGGCGACA
>CAMFHT010000207.1 GCA_945952245.1 uncultured Rhizobium sp.
CTCCTGTCCACGACGAAGGAAAGCCCCCCGACGGCAATGCGTCGGCCGTCCACATGGCCCTCGATGCCGGCGCCCGCGGTTTCCTCGCTGCGCTCTGGCTTCGAAAGCAGCAGACCCCTCGCTTCCGCCGCGGATTTCAGCGCCGTTGCCACCACATGGCCGGAGGCCTGGTCGAGGCTCGCGGCGAACTGCAGGAGCTCATCCTCGGTGAAGCCGTCCGCGGTGCGGATGGAGGCTATGGCCGCCTCGCCATGGGTTAGCGTGCCCGTCTTGTCGAGCACCACGGTCGTGATGCGCGACATGGCCTCCAGCACGCCGCCACCCTTGACCAGCACCCCCATGCCCGCCGTCTTCGACATGCCGGCAATGAGCGCGACGGGCACGGCGAGGATGAGGGGACAGGGCGTCGCCACCACCAGCACGGAGAGCACGCGGATGGTATCGCCGGTCAGGAACCAGGTGGCGCCCGCGATGGCGAGCGTCAGCGCCAGGAACCAGATGGCATAGCGGTCGGCGAGCCGCACCATGGGCGCCCTGCCGGCCTCAGCCGCCGCAACCAACCGGACGATGCCGGCATAGGTGCTTTCGGCCGCCGGACGGGTCGCGACGAGATCGAAGGGGCGGCCCGTGGACGCGGACCCGCTCAGCGCCTCGCCGCCCTCGCGCACCGTCTGCGGCACGGATTCGCCCGTCAGCGCGGAAAGGTCGAGCTCGGCAACGGTCGACGCAACACGGCCATCGACCGGCAGCACCTCGCCCTGGCGGATCATCAGCCGGTCGCCGGGGCGGATCTCGCTGATCGGCACTTCGCGCAGGCGGTCGCCTTCATGCCGAAGCGCGGTATGGGCGACGCGGCCGAGCAGTGCGGTCATCTCACGCCTCGCGCGGCCTGCCGCAAAGGCCTCCAGCAATTGCCCGCCGGAATACATGAGCGCCACCACGTTCGCTGCCAGCGGCTCGCCGAAGGCAAGCGCCGCCGTCATGGAGAGGGCGGCGACGATATCGAGCCCGACGTCACCGCGGATCAGGGAGGAAAGGATCTGCCAGAAGAGAGCCAGAAGCACCGGCGCGGTAGCGATTTGGAAGGCGCGGGCCGAAAGCTCGTTATGGCCTGTCCACCAGAAGGCACCGCCCATGACGAGGCCCGCTGCGGCGATCGCCACGAGCATCGGCGACTGACGCTCCGCCACCCAGCCGAGAATGCGTCTGCCCGATACCATGTCCGCCTCCTGCCCCCTCATGCTCAATCTCACTCTTGCACGCGTGAAGGGCCCTGGGAATGATCTGGCGCAAGCCGCAGCGCTCAGGCTGCGCCGTGGCTTTCGCGCAAGCGGCCGTCGACGATCTCGATGATGCGGTCCGTCTGGGCCGCAAGCTCCATGTTGTGCGTGACGATCAGGAAGGTCGTGCCCTGCTCCACGTTCACCCGCCGCATCATGGCGAAGACGTCATCTGCGGACTTGGTGTCGAGATTGCCCGTCGGTTCGTCGGCAAGGATCAGCGCCGGCTTCATGGCGAGTGCACGGGCGATCGCCACGCGCTGCTGCTGACCGCCGGACATGTGGCTTGCGGGATTGTTCTTCCACTTTTCGAGGCCGACTTCGCTGAGCAGATCCTCTGCCCGCGTCCGCATCGCGGCATTCGGGAAACCGCGGTCGAGCAGCAGCGGCATCATGACGTTTTCCGCCGCGCTGAAGGCGGAGATGAGGTGGTGATACTGGAAGACGAAGCCGATGCTGTGGCCGCGGAGACGCGTCTGCGCGGCATCATCGAGACCCTGTGTATCCTTGCCTTCAATGAGCAGCCTGCCCGAGGTCGGGCGGTCGAGAAGGCCGATGATGTTGAGAAGCGTGCTCTTGCCGGAGCCGGACGGGCCGATCAGCGCGCAGAACTCGCCGCGCTCGAGCACGAGGTCGATGCCGTGCAGCACCTCGGTCTCGGCAGGCGTACCGATGTTGAAGGATTTCCGGACACCTTCGAGCTTCAGGACGGGGCCGTTCCGTTCCGCCATGACGTCAGCCCCTGATCGCATCGACGGGGTTGAGGCGGGCGGCACTCTGGGCGGGCAGCAGCGCGGTCAGCACGCCCGTCATCGTCGCGATCAGCCCCGTTCTCAGGAAAAGCATGGGCTGCAGCGTGATCGGAAAGAACTCCGTGCCGTCGGGATTGCGCGCGAAGAGCCGCCAGAGCACGATGAAGCCGATGCCGAGCAGCGAGCCGGCGATCGAGCCGACGAGGCCGATCGTTGCGCCTTGCGTCAGGAACACGCGCCGGATGCGGCCGCGCGAGGCGCCCATGG
This sequence comes from uncultured Rhizobium sp., assembly GCA_945952245.1. GTDB lineage: Bacteria > Pseudomonadota > Alphaproteobacteria > Rhizobiales > Rhizobiaceae > Gellertiella. The sequence continues at coordinate 2,300 of CAMFHT010000207.1, forward strand.
CGCGGAGAATGCCGATCTCGCGCGAGCGCTGGACGACGGAAACCACCAGCACGCTCGATATGCCGAGCGCGACCGCGACGCCCACGAAGAACTGGATCGTGTAATTGGCCGTCGACTGGGTGCGGAGTGCGGTGAAAACCTGCTCGAAGGTCTTGATCCAGCTTTCGGCATTGACGTCGAGCGAATTGCGCAGATCCTCCGCCACCGTCTCCGCGGTATAGGGATCGTCCAGGTTGACGCTGAGCGTGGTAATGCCGCCGGACAGGCCGAGCAGCGATTGCGCGGCGCGAAGCGGAACATAGGTGCTGCGCTCGTTCGCATCGCGGTTGCCGAGATCGAAGATGCCGTCGACCACGAAGGTCTGGTCGCCGCCGCTGTCGGCGCTCTTGTTGGTGCGCACGCGCAGCTTCTCGCCCACCGTCAGCCCGAGATCGGCGGCGAGCTTGGTGCCGACGAGGATACCTTCGGGCGTGAGATCGGCCGTGCCGCTGACGATCTTTTCCTTGAGGTCGATGATGCGGAAGAAACCCGCGGGCTCGATGCCCGTCAGCGTCACCGGATTGGCGACGTCGCCCAGCACCGCGAACGCCGCCCCGGCCACCGTCGGAGAGACCGCCGTCACGTTCGGCCGCTTGCGGAGGTTGGCGACGATCGCCTGCCACTGGTCGATGGAGCGCAGCCGCTGCGCCGGCTTCTGCACCAGGGCGATATCGAGGTCCGCCTCATGCTTGCGAACCGGGAGAGCCTCCTCCTCCGGCGGCGAGATGACGATATGGGCCTGGGTCGAGAGCACGCGGTTGAAGATGTTGGCCTGTACGCCCGCGAGCAGCGAGGCCATGAAGATGACGACCGAGACGCCGACCGCGGCCCCGATGATGGTGAGAAGCGACTGCCGCCGGCCCTCGACGAGGAAGCGGAAGGCAGCGATGACCTCGAAGGGCAGGAAAGGGCTCATTTTTCGATCGCCTTTTCCATGACACCCTGCAGCTGGCCGGAGGCAGCGGCGGAGCCTGCGGGTGCGACCACCTGATCCCCCTCCCCGAGGCCGGAGAGGATTTCGACCTTCCCGTCGCCCTTGAGGCCGAGCGTCACCGGCACTTCGACGGAACGTCCATTCTCCCGCTTCAGCACCACGGGATTGCCGCCGGCGGCATTCCTGACGAGTTCCAGCGGCACGAGAAGCGCATTCTCATGCCGGGCGACTTCGAGATCGACCGTGACAGTCATGTTTTCCCTAAGGAAGGCGGGCGGGTCGGTGAGCGCGTACTTGATCTCCACCGAACCCCGGTCCGCATTGACGGTGGAGTCGATGTGGGAGACGACGGCGTGGAAGACGCTGCCCGGATGGGCATCCGCCGAAACCATGGCTTTCTGGCCGATCTGGATGAGGCCGAGATTGCGCTCGTCGATCTGCACCACCAGCTGCTTCGGCAGGTTGGGGGCGATGTGCATCAGCGTCTTGCCTGGCTGGACGACGACACCCTCCTCGACGTCACGGGTGGTGACGAGACCGTCGATCGGTGCCGTGATCCGGGTGAGCCTGAGCTGCGCTTCAGCGACCTTGAGCTTGGCCTTTGCCTCGGCAAGCGAGGCCTGCAAGAGCTGGCTGTCCGCCCCTCCCGGCGAGGCGCTCTGCACGGAAAGCTCCGCAGCACGCGCCTGCGCATCGGCAACCTCGAAGGCCCGCTGCAGCTGGTCGACGCTGGCACCCGTGGCCACGGAACGGTCTGCCAGCAGGAGCGCGCGGTCGAGCTGGGTGCGGGCATTGAGCCGGTTTGCCTGAGACTGGCTGAGTGTTTCCCTGGCGACCGGGAGCGTCAGCTTCTCGAGCTGGTTGATCTTCAGCTCCACCTGGCGGAGCGCGGCCTCCGACTGTTCCACGCTCGCTTGCGCCTGCCCGTCGTCGAGCTGGATGAGGAGATCACCAGCCTTAACCTTGAGCCCCTCGTCGCCGGAGACCTTGGCGACCGTGCCGATGATCTGGCTCGCGACGTCGACGCCAGAAGGGGTTTCGGCACGCCCGTTGGCGACGATGGTCTGGACGACGTCGCCTCTCACCACGGCAACCGTGACAAGCTTCTCCGCAAAAAGCCGCTTTCCGAACAGGGCATAACCGCCTCCGGCCAGGCCGGCGGCGAGGATGAGGAGGAGAAGGAGACGGGTCTTCGACATCAAGGGGTCTCGCTGAAAGTCAGGCTCTTTGAACAGGGAGCATATTTTGTCTGCGGCGCATAGGGCTGAGGCATTTAGACACGGATTCGGCCGCCTGCCTTGCTCTCGATCAAGCCCACCGTTTCCCGAAACGACAAGGCACAGGTGGTTTCCACCTCTTGCAGCGACATCGATGACGTTATATGGCCTTTTTTTGTCGCATTGAGGCTACAGCATGCTTCACGGACTGAGGCTTTGCCGGATCGGGAGGAACCATGGTTTTTCGGCTGAAGAGAATGATCACCGAGAAGTTTGACGAGGAGATGCGCTTCTTCAAGGGCTGGCAGCGCGACATGAAGGGCGTCGGCGCGATCCTGCCGACATCGGGGGTTGCGGCGCGGCGCATGGCAAGCGTGATCGACGTTCATTCCGGCAGGCCGGTCCTGGAGATCGGCGCTGGTACCGGCGTCATCACCAAGGCGATCCTCGACCGGGGCGTCTCGCCCTCAAGCCTCGTCTCGGTCGAATATTCGGAGCACTTCATCGAGGCGCTACGGGAAAACTTCCCGGGCGTCGATTTCCGCCATGGCGATGCCTTCGATCTCAAGACCATTATGGACGAGCGCTACGAACAGACCTTCGACTGCGTGATTTCGGCGGTGCCCATGCTGAGTTTTCCGCCCGAGAAGCGGGTAGCGCTTCTGGAAGAACTGCTGGACATGGTCGGCCCGGGCCGTCCGGTCATCCAGATCACCTATGGCGCGCTCTCGCCGATCCCGCCGCAGCGGGGCCGGTTCACGGTCAGCCACTATGATTTCGTGGTGCGCAACATACCGCCGGCGCAGCTCTGGGTCTATCGCCGCGCGGCGGACTGACGGAGCCTGTCAGGCGACCTGGCGCAGGCCTTCCTCTGCCGAGCGCTGCATAAGATGCACCATTTCAGTGCCCATCGCTTCCTTGTGGAGGGCCGGGCGCTGGACGCTCGGCTGGCGCTGGTCGCGCGTTTCCTGCGGCGAGATGCCGTGGAACTGGCGGTAGCACTTGGAGAAATGCGAGGCCGAGACGAAGCCGCAGGCGACCGCGATCTCCACGATCTGCATGGCCGTCTGGGTGACGAGCAGGCGGGCGCGTTCGAGCCGGAGCTGCAGATAATAGCGCGAGGGCGAGGTTTCGAGTTCGGTCTGGAACAGCCGCTCCACCTGCCGGCGCGAGAGGCAGACCGCATCGGCGATCTCTTCCATCGGCAGGCGGTCGGCCAGATGTTCTTCCATCAGCTCGATCGCCTTCAGGATCTTCGGGTTCAGCGAGTTCAGCTTGACGGTGAGCGGCATGCGCTGGCGCTCGGAGGGCGCGCGGATGCGATCGACCATGGCCTGGTCCATGACCGCGGAGACGAGCTTCGGCCCGAAATCCCGGCCGATCAGGTGCATCATCATGTCGAAACAGGCGGCACCGCCGGCGCAGCTGTGAATGCCGCGGTCGCTTTCCATGAGGCCGGTATGGGCTTCCACATGCGGGAAGCTCTCCTGGAAGACCGGCATGTTCTCCCAGTGGATGGTGCAGCGGCGGTTTTCGAGCAGATGCGCATCGGCCAGCAGATAGGCGCCGGTGCAGACGCCGGCGATCTCGATGTTGCGCTGGCGCACCTCGCGGAACCAGGCGCTGGCGCTCTTGTTGGTGTGCTTCTCGACGTTCCAGCCGGAACAGATGACCACCATGGCCGGGCGCTTGTCGCTGAGCAGCATGGCGCGCTCGGCGGCAACGGAGGTGTCCGGTGTCACGAGAAGGCCGCAGCTTGCGCGCACCGGCTGGCCGTCGGCGGTGGCGATCCGCCAGCTGTAGATCTCCCGGCCGAGGACAGCATTGGCGAGCCGAAGCGCCTCGATCGCCGAGGTGAAGGCCAGCATGGTGAATTCGGGAACCACGTAAAAGACAAACGAGCGCGGCGTCGCCATGGCCTCAGTCATACCCGGATCTCCTTCTTGATCGTTGCAAGGAGTATTGATTCCGGAAGGCTTTTCGAAAAGAATAAAAGAGACGTCAACAGAGAAGGATCGCGACAGAGATGAGCATGACGAGATCGCTTCGCCAGCCCGGCACGGCAGGGCAAAAGACCGCTCGGCTTTCCGTCGGCTTCATCCTCCTGCAGAACTTCACGCTCTGCGCCTTCGCCAATTTCATCGACGTCCTGCGTCTTGCCGCCGACGAGGGCGACCGGAGCCGGCAGATCAAGTGCCGCTGGGAAGTTCTGGGCGAGAACCTGGAGCCGGTCCGGTCCAGCTGCGGCATTCTCATTCACCCCACCGCCGTCTTCGACGATCCCGGCCAGTTCGACTACATCGTCGTGGTCGGCGGCCTCGTCGGCGGGCTCTCGCGCCGCAACGAGCGCAACGAGGCCTATCTGAAGCAGGCGGTGAAGCTCGGCGTGCCTCTGGTCGGGCTCTGCACCGGCTCGCTGGCACTGCACCGGGCCGGCCTGATGGAAGGCTACAAATGCTGCGTGAGCTGGTACCACCACGACGACTTCCTCTCCCAGTTCCATGGCCTGAAGCCCGTATCGGACCAGATCTTCGTCGTCGATCGCGACCGGCTGACGTGCTCGGGCGGCGCGAGCTCCGCCCATCTCGCAGCCTTTCTCGTCGACCGGCATATCGGCCGGGCGCCGGCAACCAAGAGCCTGCACATCATGATGATCCACGAGGCGGAGCTGGGAAACACGCCGCAGCCGGCATCCGCCATGGAGATCCGTTCGCGTGATCCCCTTGTGCGCCGCGCCTTGCAGCTGATGCAGGAAAACCTCGACGTGCCGCTGCCGATTGCCGATCTCTGCCGGCGGCTCGGCACGAACAAGAAGCGGCTGGAACGGCATTTT